>JAUXCL010000143.1 GCA_030618905.1 Bacteroidales bacterium
GCACAACAATTTTTTTCATATTAATGATTCAATTAATGAATGAAGCAAAGATACGATATATATTATATTCTGACCTGACAATTACAGGATAATGCGACATAAAGAGGTAATAACACCCATTGACTTCAGCTCGTTTTTATGCTTACTTTGCAATAGGAATTGACCAATTATTAAGATGGCGCATATTCCAAACCCCTAAACCCAGGTCTATATAAATTATACCCCAAGTGCTTTTTGCTCTTGGGGTTTGATCTTTTACAGGCTTTTTTACAATTATTCAGATACAACTTTTTGAGAGATTACCATGGATTCTCAAAATCCTTGGAGGTATAAATGTGATTCCGGGAAATGAAGTAGGAATCATCCTTCCCCGGTCTTACCGTTAAAGGGTTTTGAAAGAAGAATTTTTGCAAACTGGCAATAGGAGTGAGGATCAGTAAGTACACTATGGCCAGCAGGAGGCTGGTTAACAATGAGTTGGCCCAGGCAAAAATCTTTGAGAAAAAAGTACCGATATAATTTCTCAGTTTTTCAGAGGAAATGCTGATGATCACCAGGATGATGGCGGTTATAAGGAAAGCTTTCAGATTGAATACCAGGTATACAATCATTAAGCCAAGTGATACCGATAAGAGGGTACGCGAATGTTTCATGTGAATATTATTTAATTTAAAATATTGCATAAAGGATGGGCGATACTACTACACTTCCCGTTGCCAGACTCAGTATGGCAACAATCATCAGGAAGAATACAGTTGGCATTAACCACCATTTCTTTCTGATGGTCAGAAATCCCCAAAGGTCTTTTACTACATCCATATCTGTTTTTATTAAGTGCTTATATATTCGGCTGTTTCAGCTTTATGTTGATTAACGATATTTAGTCTTTTACTAATCATGAAGCAATCCATTACCAGGTAATCAATCTCCGTATTTTTGAAAATCCTGAGCGCATCATCCGGTGTGCATGCTATCGGATCATGATTTGTGCTCAGGCTGGTATGCAGGATCATACCTGTTTGTGACTTTTCCTTAAATCTCCTCAATAGATAATGCATTAATGGGTTTTCTGATTGCTTTACAGTTTGAATCCGGGTATATAAATCATCATTGCTCACCCCGGGAAATTGTGATTTAGGAACATTGTTCTTTTCTTTTATAGACAATGATTCATAATCTTCTGGTAATTCGGATGCATATTTGGAATGAATCTTTGCCTTTAGCATCTTAAAAGGAGAATCCTGATTTAAATCAAATAATTCCCGGGCGTCTTCCGCAAGCACAGAAACCGGAAATGGGATCAGCTCATCCCTGTCTTTGATGGTTTTATTCAGGCGTTGTTTAACCTGTATATTCCTGGGGTCAGCAAGTATGCTCCTGTTTAACAAAGCATTGGGGCCAAACTCCATCCTCCCATGGAATAATCCAATAATTTTACCCTCGGCAATCAGGTCGCTGACTTCATCCAGCAATTGCATCTGATCATCATAGCGGTAGTATTGATATGACTCATCCTCGAGTGCCTTAAGAATTTCTATGGATGTATATTCAGGACCGAGTAAACAACCTTTAAGTTGTTCATAGCTGCTTCTGATCTCTCTTGCTTGTCGAAAATATAGATGATTAACTGCCAGGGCAGCGCCCATTGCAGCACCTTCGTCACCGGATGCCGGTTGTACAAAGATATCATTGAATATTCCGGATTCCCTGATCTTATTTGTCATACAGCTATCCATTGCCAGTTCCCCGGCAATGCACAGGCAATCGGCATTGGTCAGCCGTTTTGTTTCAAGGCATAAATCACGAATAACCTCATCCAGGACGGTACAGATGGCGATGGCAAGATTGCAATGTTGCTGGTTAAGCTCTTGATTGTCCAGCCTTTTAGGAAGCCCGAACAACAACTTCCATTTGGAGTCATCGGTAAGATAGGCTCCGGTAGCGTATTGAAAGTAGTCCTGGTTTAAAGAGATCGATCCATCATGTTTTACTTCTACCAGGTGTTTTTTGATTTTTTGCACGTATTTAGCGGTCTCACCAGCATCTTTATCACCAAAAGATGCATAGGTGCTCAATTCCTCAATTCCGGAATTTGACCGGCATCCCAGGAAAAAAGCAAATGATTTATGCAATAGCCCTATAGAATGAGGAAAACGTAATTCTTTGATGATCTTTATCTTGCTGTCATGTCCGTGACAAATAGATGTAGTTGCCCATTCACCGGCTCCATCGATGACCAATATTGCCGCTTCCCGGAAAGATGATGTGTAAAATACACTTGCAGCATGAGAAAGATGATGCTCAGAAAAAAGCAATTTTATTTTCCTGGGATCAACTTTACGAAGTTTCTTAAGCTCTTTATAGATGAGAGACCTCAGAAAGACCTTTTCACGGATCCATATTGGCATTGAAGCCAGAAAGGAGCGTATGCCTTTAGGTGCGAATGCATAATGCGTTTCAAGTAATCTTTCGAACTTGAGTAAAGGCTTGTCATGTATGGCAATTGCATCCATGTCTTTGAGGTCCAGCTTGCTGTAGTTTAAACAATAATCAATGGCATTCTTTGGAAATGAAGGATCAGATATTTTCCGGGTAAACCGATCTTCCTGTGCAGCAGCCAGAATTTCACCATCTTTAATGATGCAGGCGGCTGCATTGTTGTAATATGCCGATATCCCCAGTATCTTCATCAATCCTGGTTTGGGTTAATATGAAGGCGAATATTATATGCTTCAGGACAAATATGATGAATTCAATAATAATACCAATATGAATAAGTTGTTCATATTCAGAGGATAATCGACAAGGCTAAAATGATTGAAGTCGTAATGATTGTTCTATTATGACCAATCATTGTACGGATTTGAACATGGAACTTTGAACATGGTCCATGGAACCTGATTTAATATTCAAGGCATTTTTTATACAGTTCCTCCACCAGTTCCCTGTCCTGCCCGAAACGGCAGTATTCTTCGCGCATATCTGAAAAGTACTTCCCGGTAACTTCCCTGACTATTGGATCCGTTGCCAACCAGGTCGGTGTCCTTGCTGCCTGATCCGGGGCTTCATGTCCGCCAAATCCCAGGTTATTACTGAGGGCTGAGTTGACATCACCGGGATGACAGGCATTGACCGTGATTCCTTTTGGTCTCAATTGATCAGCAAAAGCGACTGTTAACATCCTGTTGGCCTGTTTTGACTGCCTGTAAGCCTCATTATTGTTATATCTTCTCCTGCTGAATTCAAGATCATCAATATCCAGGTCACCCGCCCAATAACTTGCCACATTCACGACCCTTGCAGGGGCAGATGAACTTAAGATCTGCGCAAAACTCTCCATCATCCAGAAATATCCCAGAACATTGGTCGCAAACTGCATTTCAATTCCCTGGGGGGTTTCTCCCCGTCTTCTGGGAGTGACTGCCGCATTGTTTACCAAAATATGCAAAGGACCCTTCCAACGACCTGCCAATGCTTTTATGGAAACTTTCCGGGAAAGGTCAACAATCTCATAATAGATCTCCTCATTTCCGGTTTCGCTTTTTAATGTTGCAAGGGCTTGTTCTGCCTTCCCTTGATCCCTTACAATCAATACAACTTTGTGATTTGCTTTAATGGCAAGCTGCCTTGCTATGGCTTTTCCAATGGCTCCGGTAGCTCCGCTAACTGCACATATGATTTTATTTTCTTTATCCATGCTGTGTTATTTATCAGTGAAATTATAAATAATATGGATATGAATTAATGGCATTTTTTTCTAACTTCGCGGTGTTATTATCCACTAATGAAAGCCTTATTCAATAAGAAATTTGCTGCTCATAACATCCATAGCGATGCCGAAGGAGCATACCGGATTAAAGATTTCAATAAGTTCCCGGATATTGATTTCAATGGAGAAGAATACATCTCCTTAATTCACACAGAAAAGTATCAGCAGTTCATTAAAAACGCATGTGAGAATGGTGATTTTGTCGCAGAAGTTGGCCTGTCGCCTGAGAGTTATGAGGCAGCCTGCCAGGCTGTTGGACTCACCATAATGGCCTCCGGGCAAAGGGATTTTGCGGTAGTCCGCCCCCCCGGACACCATACTACCGCGGAGCGTGCTGCAGGATTTTGCTTTTTTAATAATATTGCTATCGCTACCCAGAAACTTGTCAACGAAGGCAAACGGGTTTTTATCCTGGATATTGACGGACATCATGGAGATGGAACCCAATCTCTATTTTACGATTCTGACCAGGTTTATTATTGCTCTATCCATCAGCTCTATGCATATCCTTTTACCGGATTTCCTGAGGAAAGGGGAAAAGATGCAGGACTGGGTTATACCATCAACTTTCCATTGGTTGAAGGCAGTGGCAATATAGAGTTTCTTGCTGTTGTAGACAAAGCAATTGCTGAAGCCAGGAAATTCGATCCTGATGTGATTGCCGTATCTGCCGGTTTCGACAGCTATAAGCTTGATCGCCTGCTCGGCCTGCAAGTTGATGCGCAAGGCTTTTATGAGTGTGCTTTCCGCCTGCGCCGGGCATTCAGCCATGTATTTGGAGTGCTGGAGGGCGGATACCATTTCGATATCAAAAAGTGTGTGGATAGTTTTATTGAAGGTATTGGAAATGGAGCCCTTCCACCAAAAATGAAATGGGATCCCAATATGTCAATCGGATGATCAAATTACTGAAAATCCTGAGTTTATTTCTGCTTATTGTCTTTCTAAGTGCCTGTGCCCAGGATAGCCATTTACATCTCATTCAGGAAGGGGAAACTGAATATGCCATCATTGTTGCTCCCGGGGCCGATTCGATTGAACTTTATGCAGCAAAAGAATTACAAACCTATCTCTTTGAAATTACGGGTGTGGCATTACCATTGTTTTCTGATGCGCAGGGGCTGAAGTACAAGAAAATAATCGTTGCCAAAAGCGATCACCTTCATGATTACAGTCCCGGGATAGAACCTGATATGCTGGGAGCAGATGGATTTGTCATTAAAACCACGGGTGAAGATTTGATGATTGCAGGAGGTAGTGAAAAAGGTGTGCTTTATGGGGTGTATACCTTCCTGGAAGATTACCTGGGATGCCGGATGTATGCTCCTGATGTATTAGTCATTCCCGCTAAAAGTTCAATTTCAATAGCGCAAATTGAAGATGTTCAGGTCCCGGTGATTACCTTCCGGGAATTACATTTTCCAATCCGTTCAAGTCAGAAATATCTTGACTGGCATAAGTTGCATTGGAAAGGGACCAACCAGAAAGACTGGGGCATGTGGGTCCATACATTTGATGACCTGGTGCCTCCTGAAGAGTTTTATGATACACATCCTGAATACTTTTCGGAAACCAATGGCCTGAGGGTCCCTTATGGTCAGCTTTGCCTGAGCAATCCTGAAGTGTTCGATACACTGGTATGCCGATTGCAACTGAAGATGGATGAACTGCCCCAGGCCCACTATTGGTCAGTATCACAGAATGATACCTATTATCCCTGCGATTGTGAAAAATGTACTGAAATCAATAAAAAATATGGTGGCTATTCAGGCTCAATGATATGGTTCGTAAATCAGGTGGCAGCTGAATTTCCGGATAAAACAATTTCCACCCTTGCCTATCAGTATACCCGTGCCGCACCTACCGGGATCAAGCCGGCTGAAAATGTAAATATTGTACTGTGTTCCATTGAGTGCAACAGGAGTCAGCCGATACAGGATGATCCCAGGAGCGCATCATTCAGGGATGATATCATCAACTGGGGCCAGTTGACGGATAATATCCTGATCTGGGACTATGTGGTGCAGTTCAGAAATTATGTCAACCCTTTTCCCAATTTACATGTGCTGCAACCCAACCTGAAGTTTTTTGTGGAGAACAATGCCTTCCTTATGTTTCAACAGGGGAGCGGAGGTTCCTGGAGTGAATTCCATGAGCTCAGGGAATATCTCATTGCAAAGATCCTATGGAACCCTGATGTTGACCTGGACCTTGTCAGGAAGGATTTTCTGGACGGCTACTATGGCGCAGCCGGGCCTTTTATCAGTGAATATATCAATACCATGCAGGAAGCATTGATCAGTTCCGGTGATGGCCTGGGCATCTATGGTTATCCTTATGATGGGATCAACGGGTACCTGAGCCCGGAGCTTATTAAAGTGTATGATGAAATTTTTGATCAGGCAGAGCATGCTGTTGCCGACAAACCCGAATACCTTAAACGGGTCAGGGCTGCCGGCCTGCCACTTGAGTTTGCCATACTGGACCTCTCTTTAAGAAACATTAATGAACAACTCTCATATTTTAAAGAGATTGATGGTGACAGGATTGTCAGAGAGGAAATGCGCATACGGTTGAAAGAGTTTGCCCGGAAAGCTGAGGAGTATGGGATAGAGCGAATTGAAGAGCATGGAACAAGCCCTTCCGACTATGTCTCTATCATTGAAAATTATCTTGATAAAAGTATGATGGAGAATGCTGCACTAAATA
>JAUXCL010000239.1 GCA_030618905.1 Bacteroidales bacterium
CGACACGGGATAATATCCGTCCTTTCAGTATTGAAGAGCAAAGAAAGATATTGATGGTTGGAGCCTGCCTTAGCTGTCATGATGAGCACGATGCGGTGATGGTACAGGGTTTAACTGATTTTCAAGGGGTATTTGACAGGCGGACTGAAGCTTGCATTCTTCCGGCCTGGTAGCCTCTGCTATTTCATCTTCCACTTTGCTTGTTCAATATATATCCTCTTTACATCAAAATCTAGTTTGTCATCCTGTCTTGTGATCACCTGGTCGGCCATTGCAATTAGCTTTTCAGCACTTTTTTTTATCTCTGTTTTTTCCTGGTTGTGAATCATCAAAAAGACACCTGGTTTGATAACATGTCTGAGCCCGCCTGATTCACAGATATACATATCATCCGGAGAAAGATAATCCTGAAGATCCTTAAAAGCCTGCTGAAGGGATTCATCATCTGTTTGCACATAGAATACCTCCCTGGCACCGGCTTTTAACATCTTTGAACTATCCTTTGCAGTGTCATTCATAGTTTCCCTGATGATCTGATAATGCTTATTGTGTACCAGTATTTCGTTGTCAGCTTCAATATGATGATAATGAGGCGCTATTTTGATGGCCGTGATGGGGCTATTCTTTTTGTGTCGTTCAATCAAACTACATGCAAGGGTGGTCTTCCCGGAGTTACGGCCCGTACCCGATACCAGTAGTAACCTGGGTAAGATTATTTTTGCAGGGTGTTCCGGCATGATCTGTTTAGATGATGAACAATTTGGCACTGGCTGCAACCAGCACTATGGCCAGCAGATACCTTAGCAAGACGGATGAATACCTGAAGCTTCCACTGTAAGAACCGATTAACCCTCCGATAAGCCCACATATAATAAATGTCAGTATTTCAGGGGAATAGGATATGCCTGATTGGGCAACACCGAGCAAGCCTGCTCCGGAATTCAGAAAAATAAACAAGGCTGATGCAGCAGCAGCTTCTTTGACATTGGCCCAGTGCAGCAATAATAATAAAGGTGTCAGGATGATCCCTCCTCCGATGCCGATCATCCCGGAGAAAAACCCAAGTAATACACCGATGAGCACAGACAGCATAAATGAGGGATTCCTGCTGTCCTGGGATTTATATCCTTTAAAGAATAACATCCGGGCAACCGCAATCAGCAGGAATACGGCCAGGATAATCTTATAAGCTTTTGGGTTGATCTCTACCATGGCGCCCAAAAATGCCATTGGCATTGAGGCTATGGCAAAAGGCAATAATAATCTCCATCTGAAATACCCTCCCCGGTAGTAGTTGATGAAAGCAACCCCCGCAACGAAAAGGTTTAGGGTCAGTGCTGTCGATTTCATGACAGAGGGGTCAAAACTAAATATTGCCATCAAGGCAAGGTAACCACTGGCACCACCATGGCCAACAGATGAATAGAGATAAGCAATAATAATGAGAATGATAATAAATAGAATTTCCATAGTTTCTCCTTTCCAATTCCGGATCATTTTCCTTCGGGAGGCCGGCAGTTTCCCACCCAGCCCATCGGCTTTCACTTCTTAGGTATAAGGACCTTTAGAAGATCAGCTCGGAGATTTTTCTCTCAAATAAGGTAATGGTACAAATATATAAATAAATACTTAGGTTTCTATATTTAACTTGTCAATATCTTCACGTGAATTGACATTATAAAACAACATGTCATGGTAAAAATCCAATTCATCATTGATGATGAGTTTCTGAACAGGTGTTTCTTTGAAAATTTCAGGAAGCTTGTAATTGCCCTCTTGAATAAATCCTGAAAGCTTATCGGCAAATTCCTTATGGTAATAGGCTGTCATCGGTTCATACTTGTCATCCCCAAACCAGGGCACAGCAACCATAGCCTCAGAATGATTTTTCAACAAGTAGTTTATAAATCCAGCATTGATGAAGGGTGTGTCACAGGATAAAACAATATTGTCAGCTGTTGATGAGGCCTTTAATCCGGAAAAAATGCCTGATACAGGGCCGATACCCTGGATTTCATCAGGAACAACCTGGTAAGCATAATGAATATAGGCATTTGAATTGCTGCTGATGAGGATGGTGTCACAAATACCTTCCAATACGTCAATGGCATACTCGATCAGGGGTTTGTTGTCTAATCTCACCAAACCTTTTTCCATTTTCATCCTGGAACTTTTGCCCCCGGCAAGAATGATGCCCGTAACTTTCATTCAACGAAATTAAAAAAAACCCCCGAAAAATCCGGGGGTTTAAAAACCAGCTGTTTTAGTTATGAGAAAAACTCACGTAAAGTGATTCTTTATTTTTTATTTCTCCAAAGGGTTTGACGCATCAGCCGCCCATTCATTGTAACTGCCATCATACAGTTTAACATTTGGGTATCCGCAGATATCAACCAATCCTGTGTAGAGTACTGCAGCTTTTACACCAGTAGCGCAATAAACGATCACTGTTTTATCAGCAGTAACGCCATACTTGCTGGCTACGGCTTCAATTTCCTCTTTTGACTTATAAGCTCCTTTATCATTCAAAAACTGCTTGTATTCCAAAAAGATGGCACCTTTGATATGTCCATTGCTTTTCTTCTCGGTAGATGTACCATTGTATTCAGCTTCAGTTCTGCCATCAAGGATAACGGTATTGGCATCACCCAGTTTTGACTTGACATAACTTGCAGATGCAAATACTTTATCATTGATTGCAGGTGTAAAGCTTGCTTTGGCAGGGCTGGAAGGAGCACGTGTTAATGGAATACGTGCAGCTTTCCACTGGTCCATATCTTTATGGAGAATATGGACGTCGGTTGCTCCCAGATATTTCAGTGTCCAGTAGATCCGGGAAGTATACTTGTTAGATCCATCGTCATAAATGATGATCTTACTTGTATTACTGACACCTTTACTGCCAAAATAGGCAGCAAGTTCTTCAGGGGATTTCAGGAGTCCTTCCACATCACCTGGTTTAACCAATTCCTTTACAGGAATATTGACAGCCCCCTGTACATGCATTTTTGCATATGTACCGGCCGCATTGGCATCGATAACAACCAGGCTTTTATTGGCTTTTAGTTCTTTGGCGAAGTCTTTGGCGGAAATTTCAACATTTCCTGCCAGTACAAGCTGTGAAAGCAATA
>JAUXCL010000221.1 GCA_030618905.1 Bacteroidales bacterium
GCAATCCCAAAGTATTGCTTGAGATGTCGGGAAATATGATTTATTGGCTCAAGCTGGGAGTGGATGGCTTCCGGGCAGATGCCATTCCTTATTTATGGAAAGAAGAGGGAACTGCGTGTGAGAATCTGCCCGGCACCCACACTATCGTTCAATTCTTCAGGGCCGTGTTGGATTATTTCCGGCCAAACTCCCTCCTGCTGGCTGAAGCTTGCCAGAAGCCCAATGATGTGGTTAAATATTTCGGTGAAGGGGATGAATGTAATGCCGGGTACCATTTTCCTCTTATGCCCCAGATGTTCAAAGCGCTTGCCATGCAGAGCAATGCTCCTGTAATGAATATTCTGAGCCGGGAGGTTACACCGCTCATTCCGGAAATCGCACAGTGGTTTACCTTCCTTCGATGCCATGATGAATTAAGCCTGGAGCTGGTCTATGTTTCTGAAAAGGACAGGGAATATATCCATGACAACTACTGCAAAAACCCGCTCTGGGATTTTCGCCAGGGACAAGGGATATCAGCAAGGTTGGCAGAATTGTTTGATCGCAATCCGGACAGGATATTACTGGCCTATTCCCTGATGCTTTCCCTGCCGGGAACGCCTGTAATATACTATGGTGATGAATTTGGAAAGACCAATGATGAAAAGTATTACAAGGAAATGATCCGGCTGACAGGCAAAGATGATACACGCTTCCTGGTCAGAGGCAAGGTAAATTGGGACCATGTTGATCATGCATTAAGTGATAAGACCTCTTATGAGGGATCAATTTTTGAAAATCTTTCCAGGTTGATCAATACCCGGAAACTCTATTTTGCTTTTGGAAGAGGCATGATAAACTACGTGAAGATACTGCATCCTGATGATCAAATTTGTGAAAAGATTTTTGCCTATTACCGGACCAATGGTTGTGAACGTTTGCTGATCGTACAAAACCTGTCGGGCGAGGAAGTCACGATTAAAACCCCAAACAGCAAATTGTATCCCTTCGAAAAGGACCTGTTGGATCATACACTGGTATTCGACGAAGAAAGGGAAGTGATGATCATCCCTCCATACGCTTATTATTGGATCCTCACATAAATCAACAAGCTGAAGATGGAAGACCCATTATTTGATGCAGTCATATTTGACCTGGATGGCGTAATTACCCAAACAGCACTGGTCCACAGTGCATCCTGGAAAAATATGTTTGATGATTACCTGAAGGACAGGGAAAAAAGATTTGCTGAAGCATTCAAAGAATTCTCCCATAAAGATGATTACCTGAAATATGTGGATGGCAAACCCAGGTATAAAGGTGTGGAATCTTTCCTGCAATCCAGGGGGATAGAAATTCCTTTCGGTGATCCGGAGGATGAGGCCGGCAAAGAAACGATTTGTGGCATAGGGAACCGTAAAAATGAGGTATTCAATCAAACCTTGAAGTCGGATGGCGTTAAGACCTATGAATCGACTGTTTCATTAATAAAACTTTTAAAAGAAAAAGGCATCAGGATCGGAGTGGCCTCATCCAGTAAAAACTGCGAACAGGTAATCAAGGCTGCAGGACTGGATCAATATATTGAGACCCGGGTTGATGGTGTGGTGTCTGCAGAATTGCACCTGAATGGAAAACCTGAACCTGATATATTCACCACTGCCTGTGATAATCTTGGTATTGATTACGACCGTACGGTGGTGGTTGAAGATGCTGAATCAGGAGTGCAGGCCGGAGCCAAAGGAAATTTTGGCCTTGTCCTCGGCCTGGCCAGAGAAGACAATGCACATAACCTCCTTGTCAATGGCGCTGATATTGTAGTTGCAGATATTGAGGAGATTGGCTATGAAGGGATACAGGAATGGTTCCGGACCGGCCTTGAGCAAGACCAGTGGAGTATCACATACCATGATTATGAACCAGGAAAAGAAAAAAACAGGGAAACGCTCCTGACTGTAGGCAATGGATACCTGGGCACCAGGGGAGCTATGGAAGAGAGTGTGGCCGGTAAGACGAATTATCCCGGGACCTATCTGGCAGGACTGTACAATCGCTTAATCTCAAAGGTGGCGGATAAAGATGTGGAAAATGAAGATTTTGTCAACATCAGCAATTGGCTTCCCATTACTTTTAAGATAGATGATGAGGAATGGATGGATATAAATACCGCCACCTTCAACCGCATCACAAGAACATTGAACCTCAGGGATGGAGTCCTTGCAAGGGAAATGCTTATCAGGGATGAGCAGGGAAGATTGACCAGCATCCTTTCAAAACGTACGGCCAGCATGGATAATCCGCACCTTCTTGCTTTATCCTATTCCATCACACCATTAAACTATTCAGGAAAAATCAGTGTAAGATCTGCCATCAGCGGGGATCATATCAATGCCGGAGTCGAAAGGTACAAGCAACTGAATCAACAACATTTGAAACCCGTTGACGCCGGTGTAAAAGACAGGATCATCTACTTGAGCATTGAGACAACTCAATCTAAAATACAAGTCAGTACTGCAGCAAAGCACTGTATTTATCATGATACTCAGGAGATCCAGCCTGCATTGAATTATAAGTTTGATGAAGGTGTTTCAGCAGCCCTGATCGAGCATCATGTCAATCAAGATGAAACCCTGTGCATCAATAAGATATGTGGAATATTCAAGTCAGATGACCAACCCGGTCAGGATCATCCGGATGCTGCCATAGATGCGGTAAAAGAGTTTAAGGATTTTGGGCAGGTGGTATCAGCATCAGCCAGTGCCTGGAAAACTATCTGGGACAAAATTGATATCCGGGTTGACGGCGACCGGCTTGCACAAAAGCTGCTTCGCCTGCACCTGTATCATCTGATCATAAGCACCTCCCCTCATAATGCAGGAATAGACTTCGGGATCCCGGCCAGGGGATTGCATGGTGAAGCTTATCGTGGGCATATTTTCTGGGATGAGTTATATATTTTGCCATTTTATTACATGCACTTTCCTGAAGCAGCCAAATCAGTGTTGATGTACAGGTACAGGAGATTAGATGCCGCGAGGAAATATGCCGCATCGCATGGCTACCATGGAGCCATGTTCCCATGGCAAAGCGGCAGTAGCGGAAGAGAAGAAACCCAGGTGCTCCACCTCAATCCTGTTTCCGGAAAATGGGGCCCTGACCACAGCGCTTTGCAAAGGCATGTTTCCCTTGCTATTGCCTACAATGTATGGAATTACTATTGGTATACAGATGACCTGGATTTCATGAAACAATATGGTACTGAACTCTTGATCGAGATAAGCCGCTTCTGGGCAAGTAAGGCCAGCTTCGATAAAAATGCAGGTCGTTACAGCATCGACAAGGTAATGGGACCGGATGAATTCCATGAAAAATATAAGGATACTGATCAAGGAGGGCTGAAGGACAATTCCTATACCAATATCATGGTGGTATGGTTGATGGAAAAGACCCTGGAATTGTGGAATACCTTAGATGATCATGTTCAGGGGCAATTAATAAAGAAACTTGATTTACAGGCAGATGAGCTGGATAATTGGCAGGATATTTCGCAGAAGATGAACATCATCATGAATGATGATGGTATTCTTGCCCAGTTTGATGGATATTTTGATTTGAAAGAGTTATATTGGGATGCCTACCGTGAAAAATACAAAAATATTTACCGCATGGACCGGATCCTGAAAGCAGAAGGTAAATCAACGGATGAATACAAAGTCAGCAAGCAGGCAGATACCTTACAAACATTTTATAACCTGGATAAAAA
>JAUXCL010000238.1 GCA_030618905.1 Bacteroidales bacterium
AAGGCCTTTTTCCAGGTGTTTGGTATGCCGCGGTTTAGGAGCAGGCAAATAACTGAAAAAGATAGGGATGAGAATTAAAGTTAATACGAAGGCTACCAGGATGTTGATAGAAGCAATGATCCCAAACTCTGTGAGTATCTGATTGCCAGTAATCGTAAACGCAGCAAATCCGGCAGCTGTCGTAGCATTGGTTAAGAGATTGGCGGTCCCAATCCGCTGTACCATCCGCGATAGTGCCTTGACCTTATTTTTGTGGGTACGGTATTCATCATAATACTTATTCAATAAGAAGATACAGTTTTCCACTACGATGACGATGATCAAAGGAGGTAGAATACTGGTAAGGATGGTGATTTCGTACCCAAACAAGGAAATACTACCCAGCACCCAGATGACCGTCATACCCATAATGAGCATGGGAAAGATTACGGCCCTGATAGATCTGAAGAAAATGAACAGAATGACTGCAGCAATAGCCGCCGCCAGGTAAACAAAGAAAAGCAATTCTTCCTGTAGTGTTTTTGCTGTTACAGTCCGGATATAGGGTAATCCGGAATAATAGATCTCCGAATCAAATTTCCCCTTAAACTCTTCGGTAACACTTTTTATGTCCTCAATCAACTGCACCCGGCTCTTGGAATTCAGTATTTCCTGATCCAGGGTGATCAACATCAAGGTAGCGTTAGTTTCTTTATTGTAAAGGAAATTCTCGTAAAATGGTAAGTTTTTGATAACTATGGCAATGCTGTCCACCTCTTCCTGTGTTTCAGGTCTGTGGGTAAGCACAGGAAAAAAATCTATCTTTTCTAAACTGTCGTTTTCTTTCAGGTAATATATTTTGGTCAGTGACAAAACCTCCTCAATGCCCTTTATTTCCCTGATCTTATAAGAGAGGTCAAACCAGGCATTAAACTTGTCCAGTTCATAAATTTCATCCTCCTTGATGCCGATATACATGACCGATCCGTCCTGCCCAAATCGTTCCTTAAATTGTTCATATTCAATGCTTGTAGAATCAGATTCGGGCAGCATCCGGGCCATGGTATAGGATATCTTGACAGAAGAGGCCAGATATGCCATAACCCCGGTAAGCAATAAGATGATGATCAGGTTACCTAACCTGTTCCTGAGAATAAGCCTGACTAAATAGGTCCACATTGATTACTGCTTGGAAAATAATCTGTTAAAATGGCATTGTTATTGGAGCAAAAATAAGTCAATTAAAACAAAATAGCGAATTGTTGATCGAATTAACTTCAAATATAGTGATTTCGATCCCAATGATAAATTTTACTAATTTTAATGCTCATTCTGAAATGATGAAAAGATTAATATTTTTCTTGTTTTTCATTCCCTTTATTATCAATGCACAAACCCCTAAAAAGTTGATCGGGGAAGGTGCTTATGATCAGGCAATTGACATTCTTGTACCTGCACTGGAAAAGAACAGTAAAAGCAGGAAGAATATGAGCTTGTTGGAGGAGGCCTTTATCAAAGCCAATAAACAGGACCAGGATAGCCTGCTTGAGTTCAAGCTTTCCGGTATGCCGGATATCTGGAGTGATGTCTATCGCTTATATCAACGGCTGGACAGAAGACAAATGGAAATACGTATGCTCCCGGCCAATGTGACCCAAAGCCTGGATTACGATTGGGTAGATTACACAATGGACCTGGAAGCCACGAAAAGCAGGGCGGCCTCATATTATTACGCACATGCCAGGCGATTGCTGGAAAAAGGTGGGAGGGAGAATGCCAGAATAGCCTATAAAGAACTATGGCGCATTACACGTCTGTACAAATCTTATAAAGATGTTGACGGCTTACTGCGTTTTGCCCTGGTAAAAGATTGTGGTACACTTCCTGTAAAGGTGATCAACAGAACGGGAAATAAGTTGCCCCCTTACCTTCCTCCGGCTGCAACAGACATCTCCCTTACACTCATAGAAAAAGCTTATCTGGATTATACCCTGAAACCAATTAATGGATGGATATATGAATATACCATTTGCATTTATATTGACCGGGTTAAGCTGACACCTGACCAGACAGACAAGGAGAAATATATTAGAAGCAAGAAAGTCCCATTAACGGCAAATGACACGGGACAAGGAAACTTCACAAAGGTTTCTTGCGAAATTACGGAGATCACCCAGAAAAAGGCGGCAGAGATCAGTGGCTTTTTGGGTTTTATTGACAATCGCTCCGGAAAAGTAATTTACCAAACACCTATTAGATCCAAAGCACTCTTTAAAGCTGCCTATTATTACGTCCAGGGTGATTTCAGGGCATGCCCGCCTGAAGTACTCGAAAAAGTGGATACCTCTATTGAACCATTCCCATCTGAAGAATCTATGGTCAGGAATGCAGCACATAAACTCGGTATTATGGTGAAAAATATTATCTGGGACGAAGATTTCATATATTACTAGCTGATCATGCCTGTTGAAAGAGGAAATATATTAATATGCGCAGAGGTTCATGAATGTCTTATCAACGGACTGCAACAATGCGGTTTTAACATTGATTATTTTCCGGATTATGATCGCAATGATCTTGAAGGGAGCATCCACAATTATGCAGGCCTGATCACAAGGAGCAAGCTTAAAATTGATAAAGCCCTCCTGAATAAAGCTGCTAAGCTGAAATTTATTGGCAGGCTGGGGTCTGGTATGGAAAGTATTGATGTTGAATATGCTGCTCAAATAGGCATTGCCTGTCTGAATTCACCTGAGGGCAACCGTGATTCTCTTGGGGAACATACTTTGGGAATGCTGCTTTCCCTGGTGAATAATATGAACAGGGCTGATGCAGAAGTACGAAAGGGGATATGGAAAAGGGAGGCCAACCGTGGTATGGAGATCCAGGGAAAAACAATAGGCATTATCGGTTATGGCAACATGGGCAGTGCATTTGCAGAAAGACTTTCAGGCTTTGGTGTAAAAGTCCACGCGTATGATAAATATAAAGTAGACTATTCCGACCAATTTGTCATGGAAACAGATATGAGTACCATATTCAAAGAAACCGATATACTCAGCCTGCATGTCCCACTCACTGAAGAAACACGATACCTGGTGAATCAACAATACCTTCAACAGTTTTCAAAATCCATTATCCTCATCAATACATCCCGGGGACCGGTTGTCAATACGGCCGACCTTGTTCAAAATATGAAATCAGGTAAAGTGAG
>JAUXCL010000155.1 GCA_030618905.1 Bacteroidales bacterium
ATTGAACTCAATCCCGGATATGAAACGGCTCACGAATGGTATGCTTTGTTTCTTGTGAGTATTGGGCGTTTTGATGAAGCAATTACTGAAATAAAGAAAGCTTTGGAATTAGATCCATTATCAATAATGATAAATGCGGTGTATGGAACCATACTTTACTTTTTGCGAAGATTTGAAGAAGCAATTGAACAATTCCGGAAGACCCTTGAAATGAATCCGGACTTTCCATTTGCATATATATGGCAGGGACTGACTTACCTGGGAATTGGTGAAAAGGATAATGCCCTTGTATCACTTCTGAGGGCTGAAACTCTTGCTAAAGACATGGCCTATGGCTTGGGGTTTTTAGGTATGGCGTATGGATTAACGGGTCAAAAAAACAAAGCCTTCAAGATGCTCGATAAACTGGATAAGTTGTCTGCCCGGAAGTATGTTTCACCTATGTACAAAGCCTTTGTCTACATTGGGCTTAATTTGACGGATAAAGCATTTGAATATATTGAGAAAGCTTACGTTGAGAGAGATACGTTCTTGTTTTACATGAAAATTATCCCAATAGTTGATAGTCTTCGTTCGGATCCAAGATATCTGGAATTATTAAAAAAATTAGGATTGGAAAAATGATCAGGAGCCGATCATTCCCTCATTCCCTTCCCGTCACGCGTCACGCGTCACTCGTCACTGATCATGAGAACGAATTCCTGATCTTTGCCTTCATACGCTTATTATTCAATAAGATCACAATTAGGGCATGGATCATACCACGGAACAGGCCGGCCCGGTACGAAAATTTCATGATCTTTTCCTGGATGGAATTGTATTTTAAAACAGCCCTGAACTCTTCCGATTCATCCTGCGCTCCCAAAATCCTGCGGGCAACTTCTTCTCCTGAGACCAGGCATTGGTAAATTCCTTCTCCCGTTAACCCTGATGCCAGGCCTGCAGCTTCCCCGGCAAGGTATACATCGCCAAACTGGATGCCCCGATAATCATAAGCGATTGGAGCCGATTGATATTTTGCATTACTGATGTCGATACTTTTCTCATCCAGCCAGCGGTGGAAATTTACTTTTAATTTCTTAGATGACATCAGCCTTGGGTCACATACACACCCAAGGGCAATGCTCTTTTCATGAGGAAAGCTCCATGCATACCATGACTTAAAATATTTCGAATGCAGATGAATTTCCAGTTGAGGGTTTTCGATAGGATCCGGCACCATATACTGAATCCCGATCAGGCTCTTCTCCATAGGAATTTGCAGGTATTTCCTGACAATTGAAGCATAGCCGTCAGCACCAACAAGGTATTGGTATTCAATCTTTTCAGTTTCATTAACGATGACTTTCCCAGCTTCTATTGAGGTGACTTTAGCGTTCTTTCTGACTTCCACATTCGTATTCTCCAGTAAACCGGCCTGCCAGGCACCAAGGTCCTTTCTTTTCAGGGTAAAGATAAAAGGCATAGGGGCATTGGTATGGCTTTTTCGATTTTTCGAGAAGACAGCCGTATTTTGAATTTTGTGTTCGATTACATCATCCGGAAGGTCAAGAATGGTAAAGCCTTTGCGGGTCAGGCCTCCGGCACATACCTTATCACCAAAAACTTCGTCCTTTTCAAGTAGCAGGATCTTTAAAGCTGATTTGCCGAGTATTTCCGCACATCGAAGTCCTGCCGGTCCTGCACCTACAATAATGACATCAAACTTCTTCATAGGCCGCGTAAATTTAAGAAAACTAATTGTATTTTTACGGCATGCAAGCTCAATCCCTTGAATCAACAAGTATTAAGCGGTTTATTAATGAGGAAACCATAGGTGGCCTGATACTGATAGGCTGTATCATCATGGCCATGATCTGGGCCAATTCAGGTTTTTATGATCTCTACCAATATATCTGGTACGATATCAAAGTCGGATTTGTCCTGGGTAATATCGATATGGTTAGTTCACTCCATCATTGGATCAACGATGGTTTGATGGCTGTATTCTTTTTTACTATCGGCCTGGAGATCAAACGGGAAATCATGGATGGTGAACTGTCCTCTGTCAAAAAGGCCTCATTACCCATTGCTGCTGCGATCGGGGGGATGGTGGTTCCTGCCGTATTATACACATTGGTAGCAGCACAAAACCCTGAGTACCTGGATGGCTGGGGTATTCCTATGGCAACGGATATCGCATTTGCCCTGGGCTTAATGGCCATGCTGGGCAAGAGGGTGAATGTTAACTTAAAAATATTCTTAATGGCCCTGGCCATCGCTGATGATCTGGGTGCGGTTATGGTCATCGCCATCTTTTATACCGAGACGATTGATTATATGGAATTGCTTACGGGAGGAAGCTTCATCCTGGTCCTTATGGCAGCAAATTATCTGGGGGTAAGGCGCACACTCTTTTATGGACTTGTCGGATTTCTGGGTGTCTGGATTGCATTCATATACTCCGGTGTCCATGCAACTATTGCCGGAGTCCTGATTGCCTTTACCATACCTGCCAGAACAAAGATCAGTAGAATGGATTTTGTTGAAAGGCTGTGTGAGCTGTCTGCTGATTTGGCCCGGGATACACCATCGAAAAGTAAATTGCTAACTCAAAGCCAGGTGAAGAAGCTGGCAGAAATCGAAGATTTAAGTGATAAAGCAAATACCCCTCTTCAACAACTTGAACATGCACTTCACCCGATAACCATTTACTTCATCCTGCCCATTTTCGCATTGAGCAATGCCGGGATCAGGATTGAAGGAAGTCTTATGGAAATGATCATACATCCCATTTCGATTGGGATTATAGCCGGGCTTGTGTTGGGCAAATCCATCGGTGTTTCATTGGTGTCGGGATTGATGGTTCGTTTTAAACTTGCCACCTTGCCGGAAGGCGTGACTTTTAGAGAGATCATTGGCGTAAGTTTTATGAGTGGTATAGGTTTCACCATGTCCATCTTTATTTCAGAACTTGCCTTTGGTGAAGGAGAATACAATCAAATTGCTAAAGTCGGGATCTTTCTTGCCTCAATTATTGCCGCAGTGATTGGAATGGTAATTCTAAGTGTCGGGAAGCGGGAAGTGGAGAGAGGCGAAGCCGAGCGACATCCCGCCAGAGGCGGGGCGGAATGAGTCTTGAGTCCTGAGTCTTGAGTCCTGTATTACTCCTCTATGACAAACACCTTCTTCTTAATCATATCCCGTACAATCACATCAGCATATTGACTGGCGGTTTCTTCAAGGTTGTACAGGGGGATAGTTTTACTCTGGGCAGCCCAGATCATTTTACCCTCAGGATAGCTGTATAAGGCACATTCCAGGTAAACGACATCCGTTTGTGAATAATACAGTGGCTGGTACACATAATTTGACATCTGTCCATAATAATCTGTCAGTGGCATACCGTATTGCGGTACCCATACATAACCCGTCACCATGACATTGGTTTGCTTGGCACGCGACAATACGGAAATCATGATCACAGCTTCAATTTTTTCAATATTTAAAAATTCAAAGAAAACTTCCTGTGTGATATTGTCTTTAGTGGCATTTGGAGGGAGAAAGTCAAGGGCTCCAATGGCATTGATCCCTTTGGAATCGAGTTTATCTTCCATCTCAAGCTCTACCACTTTCCTGGATTGTAATCTGCTGGTTACGCCTACAACGGCTATCTTTTTATACTTAACCGGCGTAAGGGCTTCATTCGACCAGGAATCGGTGATTTTAGTGCCCCCGGAACAAGCCCAGAGCAGCATGGCACTAAAGAGGGCTAAAAAAGAAATGCGTTTTATCATAAATTGGTTATTATTATGGTTTCACAACAAAGATAATATTTGTGACGCGTGACGCGTGACGTGTGACCGGAATTTTTTAATTTTAACAGTATAAATGCATAATATTTGGAACAATTTTCAGATTTTAAGGTATAAGTACTTGCTTTCGCATCCCTCATTTTGTATATTGCACGCGATTCAAACCAAAACCCCCCAATTTTTATATTTTACCCCTAAACCAATTTTGGTCTTATAATTAATTACATCATTAGCTCTTTTCAGTTATTGCGTTCCATTTAACAAGGTCTTTGCATTGCTCTTGTGGTAAATGAAATTGTTGTTGATATCATTTAACTGAAGCTACGGATTTACTATGATTGCTAATTTAACTGTGATTTTGGTTTTAGGTGTGCTGGGAATTTGGAAGTCTATCCCTGTTGGTTTTATTCTCAATATGCATCCTGCTCTTGTTTGTACCATGACCATCCTGGGCGCATCCCTGGGTGTGTGCACGATCTTTTTTGTCGGCAATAAGGTCAAACAACGCCTGGCTTCACTGATACAGGGCAAATCAAACAGTAAAAAACAAAGAAAAATTAACAAAATATTTACCCGTTATGGTGTGCCGGGTCTTGGCATGCTGGCTACCCTGGTTGTGGGGCCTGCATTAACTATGATCCTGGGCATGACTGTTGTAAAAAACGGCAAAGCTTTACTAATCTGGACAAATATCGGAATAGTGGTTTGGAGCATCTTACTTACTCTTATTGGACAAGTTGGTGTTAACTTTATTTAACTAGGTCTGCTTTATTTCTAACTACTACTAAACCTGATTCCGGTAAACTACTTTTACTAACTAAACAACTACTAACCAGGGCATGATGATTATGGCCCTGGTTTTTTTTATGTGAACGGTGAACGGTGAACGGTGAACCGGGTAATCTCAATCACTTAATCACTTAATCACCTATCTTTGTGGCTTGACTGAAATGCTTGAGGAATCAGGGATGTCCTCATATCCGGAGGTATATCCTCCGACAAGACCATGGCTGAGATTTATTTTTAATTATGGAATTAATGTCAAAAGAAGCACTATTTGGAAAAACGCTGGCACAATTGACAACGATCATATCTGAATACGGATTGCCAAAATATGCAGCCGGACAAATAGCTGGCTGGCTTTACAGGAAAAACGCAACTTCCTTTGCTGAAATGAGTAACCTGTCGAAAAAAACGAGGGAACTTCTGGACGCCAGCTTCAGCATAGGTTTAACAGACCCGGTTAAGGTGCAGGAATCATCAGATGGTACGAAAAAATACCTTTATCCGGCAGCAGGAAATAGATTTATAGAAGCTGCTTATATCCCTGAAGAGAAAAGAAATACATTATGCATATCCACTCAAGTGGGATGTAAGATGGCTTGCCTGTTTTGTATGACGGGCAAACAGGGATTTCAGGCTAACCTGAGTGCTGGCGAGATCATCAACCAGATACAAAGCCTGCCTGAAAGAGATAAACTTAGCAATATTGTGTATATGGGTATGGGCGAACCCCTGGATAACCCGGAAGCTGTTTTTGACAGCCTTGAGATCCTTACAGCGGAATGGGGATTTGGGATGAGCCCTAAAAGGATTACACTGTCAACTATTGGACTTATTCCCGCAATGACCACTTTTATTGAACAGGGTAAGTGCCACCTGGCCATTAGCCTGCATACACCTTTTGATGCTGAGCGGAGCAAGCTGATGCCCATTGAGCAAGTCTATCCTATTAAAGAGATCATTAAGCTGCTGAAATCTTATGATTTTGGAAGGCAAAGAAGGGTTTCCTTTGAGTATATCATGTTTGCCGGCCTGAATGATAGCAGACGCCACGTTAATGAGTTGGTTCGGACCCTGCACGGTCTGAAATGCAGAATCAACCTGATCCGTTTCCATCCCATACCGGATACCCTGCTGACAGGTTCAGATGATAAAACCATCAAGGAATTTCAGGATGCACTGAACGCAAAAGGCATCACCACCACCATCCGCGCATCCCGGGGAGAGGA
>JAUXCL010000093.1 GCA_030618905.1 Bacteroidales bacterium
CCCGACAATTTCTTCAATGATATCTTCAAGGGTAACCAAACCTGAAGTACCTCCGTATTCATCAACAATGATGGCCATATGGATCTTCTTCTCCTGAAACTCTTTTAAAAGAACGCTGATTTTTTTATTTTCCGGGACAAAGAAGGCATCCCTGATCAGGATATTCCATTTAAAGCCTTCCTTTTCATCAAGGTAAGGCAAGAGGTCTTTAACATATAAGATCCCCTGTATCTTATCAAAGGATTCTTCATAAACGGGGATCCTGGAAAACCCCGACCTGATTATCTTTGCCATAATCTCATCAAATCCGTCATTTATTTCTACCGCCTCCACATCAATCCTGGATTTCATGATCTCACTGACTTCAATATCACCAAACTTAACAATGCCTTTCAATATTTTCTTTTCATCCTCCGGCGTGCTTTCATCGGAGGTGATCTCAATCGCATCTGACAGGTCACTTATAGAAATATCCGGTCCTGTGCCCGCCAATCGTTTATCGATAAATGATGTCGACCTGATCAGGACTGAGCTCAAGGGATAAAAAACCTTAATGATGATATTCAGAGGAGGTGCCATTACCCTGGCAAAGTGAATAGCTCTTGTGGCCGCATACATTTTAGGTACGATCTCACCGAACAACAAAATCATGGCCGTGACAATAATGACCTGTATCAGGAAAGCCAGCAGCGGGTAACTGATCAGGTCTAACATCTCACTGGTAATGAATACCGACAAAACCACGATCGCGACATTAATAAAATTATTTGAGATCAATATAGTAGCCAGTAATCGTTTCGGCCTGTTCAGCAAATACAAAATAAGTCTGTTTTTGCGTGAAGAAGTTTCCTGAATATCCTTCAGCTGGGCTGGGTTAAGAGAGAAAAAAGCAACCTCGGACCCGGATATCATTGCCGAAAAAAACAATAACAGGATCATGGCTGCCAGGCCAGGAAGAACACTTACTGTAAATGCCTTAAAAATACCATGCAAGATAAATAAGCCTGCATAAAGAACTAGGGAGGTACTATCCGGATCTTCCAATTGTCAAAAATTTAATCTACAATCTGTTGAATACAAAATTATGTAAAAAACTGTAATTCAAATTTAACTTAGGTTTTAAAATGGAAGGTCATCGTCCTGTGAAGCCGGTTCAGCAGCCTTAGTTTGGCTAACTGCCTTTGAATCTTTTGTTTCTGAATAATCCATATCCCGCCTGCTACCCAGCATCGTCATATTATCGCCCAGAATTTCTGTGGTATAGCGCTTATTTCCTTCCTTATCTTCCCAGGAACGGGTCCTGATTTTGCCTTCGATGAAAACCTGGTTCCCCTTTTTAAGGTAATTCTCAGCAACTTCTGCCAATCCTCTCCAGAGCACGATGTTGTGCCATTCCGTTTGATCTACCCTTTCTCCGCTTTTATTCTTGTAGCTTTCTGTTGTAGCCAATGGGAAATTCGCCACTTTAGTTCCTGATTCAAGGGTTCTGACATCAGGATCTTTACCCAGATTTCCAATCAAAATCACTTTGTTAACTCCTGCCATGCTAATTTTTTTTTGAGTTTAATACCGTGTACAAAATTAATTCATTTCTGTTCAGCTTTTAAAACAGATCTTGCTTTTTCAACAAGTGTTGTAATAATTAATACCATTATTCGCTAATTGTCCCCTTCAATCTTGCATTTTTTTTATCTCAGGCATCAATTCTTGTTGAATGAATTTATCTATGAGGCGGGGGAATGGGTATTGGTCTAGTTGCCCGGGTCCAATAGCAATGTACTCAGGTGAACGGTGAACGGTGAACAGTGAACGGAAATAATAAATATAAAACTTTGCGGAGATTAATTGATGGGTTAGCTGGTGTTTATATACAGATGATGTTTTGATGAGTTTAACCCTGCTATTGTTTTTATAAGATTCAAAGGTTTCCAGTTCTGGGAAGTCATACATGTTTTTCCAAATATCATTGCCTGTCCTTTTCCTGATCATAAAGACAAGCTCTTTTTTATTTTTCGACAGCATAACCAGGTAATGAAAAGATCTTCTCTTTTGTTTAATTTTTCTATCCATCACCGGCAGCTTATCAACCCTGCCCGAAAGATGTGCCTGGCAAGCATGGCTTAAAGGACAGGTGTCACAGAGAGGATTTTTAGGTTTGCAATTTAAAGCTCCAAATTCCATGATGGCCTGGTTAAAATCACCGGGCTTATGGTGATCTATCATCTCCAGAAGGATCTCATTGATCCGTTTAGCCCCTTTACCTGAGTTTACAGGGGTATCAACACCAAACAGCCTGGATATTACACGTTTGACATTGCCATCCATTGCCGGAAAAGGCTGATTAAAGGCAATAGAAGCGATTGCACCCGCTGTATATTGTCCGATACCTTTAAGTTTCAAGATATTATTGTAATCTGCCGGGAAAGTTCCACCATAATCAACAAATATTATTTTGGCAGCCGATAACATATTTCTTGCCCTGGAATAATAGCCTAATCCCTGCCACATTTTCAGGACTTCCTGTTCCGATGCCCGGGCTAGTGATCGAATATCGGGGTACTTATCAACAAAGTTCAGATAATACTCCAAGCCCTGCTCCACACGGGTTTGCTGCAAGATGATCTCCGACACCCAGATCAGATATGGGTCCCTGGTTTTTCGCCATGGGAGGTCCCTTTTATGATCCCCATACCACTCGAGTAGAATTTTAGTGATATTCATATCCACAAAGAAACTTTTTTATTTTGAGAACATTACAAAGAAAAAAATATTCAAAAAAGAGGTTGAAAATAAAAAATTTATATCTTTGCTCCCCACAATCAGAAACTTAATTGAACCTATTAAAATATATAACATCATGACAAAAGCAGAAATCGTAACAGAAATTGCTAACAAAACAGGTATTGAGAAAGTAGCCGTTCAGGCAACTGTAGAGGCTTTCATGGACACTGTAAAGGGTTCCCTTAACAAAGGTGAAAATGTGTACCTCAGGGGATTTGGAAGCTTTACAATCAAGAAAAGAGCACAAAAAACAGGCAGGAATATTTCAAAGAATACAACAATTATTATTCCAGCCCACAACATCCCTTCTTTTAAACCTGCAAAAACGTTTGTAAACGACGTGAAAAAAAGTGTCAAATAATATTTTTGTTTAACTACTGATACTATGCCAAGCGGGAAAAAGAAGAAAAGACACAAGATGGCTACCCATAAACGCAAAAAGCGTTTACGGAAGAATAGGCATAAGAAGAAATAAGAACAATTACATAATGCGTACTGTGTTATGTAATTGTTTTCATACATCTTTCCGCCAAACTGCATTTAATGCCTGCCTAACTTCATAACACCATGTAAGGGTGCACATCCGCACAACATGGTTAAATTGTATTTAGATTGAATAAGGAATTAATCATCGATTCGGGTCCCAACGAAGTCAACTTAGCACTTCTGGAGGAAAAGTCCCTCGTCGAACTTCACAAAGAAAACTTCAATAACAACTACTCTGTTGGTGATGTTTATCTCGGCAAGGTCAGAAGGATCATGCCCGGACTGAATGCAGCCTTTGTTGATGTTGGTTATGAGAAAGATGCATTCTTGCATTACCTGGATCTTGGCCCACAGGTCAGATCGCTGAATAAATTTATCAAGCTTTATCTCTCTCACAAATCGAAGCCACGTAGCTTACAGGATTTCAACCTGGAAAGAGACATTGAAAAAACCGGTAAGGTATCCCAGGTTTTGAGATCTAATCAACAAGTACTTGTACAGATTGCCAAGGAACCCATTTCCACCAAGGGCCCACGGCTTACGTCAGAAATTTCATTTGCAGGCCGCTACCTTGTGCTTGTCCCCTTTTCTAATCGTATTTCTATATCTCAAAAGATCAAAAGTCCGGAAGAAAGAAATCGGTTGAAAAGGCTGATACAAAGTATTAAACCCAATAATTTTGGTGTGATTATCAGGACAGTGGCTGAAAATAAGATGGTTGCTGACCTTGATACAGACTTGAAAAATCTCACCATGCGTTGGGAAAGTGGAATGAAGAATCTCCTCCATGCACGCCCGCCAAAAAAGATTGCCAGTGAGTTGGACAAAACATCCGCTTTACTGCGCGACCTTCTTAGCGAATCATTTAACAACGTGCATGTCAATAACCCTGTCGTTTATGATGAGATTAAAAGTTTTATTGCCAAAATTGCTCCACAAAAGGCAGATATCGTCAAGTTATATAAGGGGAGGGTCCCTATTTTTGACCATTTTGGTGTTGACAAGCAAATCAAGAGCTCATTTGGCAAAACCGTAACCATCAAAAGCGGGGTTTACCTCATCATCGAGCATACTGAAGCTTTGCACGTGATCGATGTGAATAGCGGACACCGGATCGTTCAGGACAATAGCCAGGAGAATAATGCATTACATGTTAACCTGGAAGCCGCAACCGAAATAGCAAGGCAACTCAGGCTTCGGGATATGGGTGGGATCATCGTGATCGATTTTATCGACATGAACGAAGCCAAACACCGGCGCGCTTTGTTCAATAAACTAAAAGAAGAGATGGCGAGGGACAGGGCCAAGCATACCATCCTTCCTCCAAGTAAGTTTGGATTGGTCCAGATCACAAGACAAAGGGTCAGGCCCGAGGTGAATGTCAAGATTGTTGAAAAATGTCCTACCTGTGGAGGTACCGGAGAGATCAAGCCCAGCATCATTCTCATTGATGAGATTGAAAACAACCTCGAATACCTGTTAAAGGAGCAAAACGAAAAGGTGATCAAAATTGAACTGCATCCTTATCTCCATGCTTTCCTGACAAGGGGCATTCTATCCATTCAAATGAAATGGTACCGTAAGCACCGGAAATGGATTCGCCTGGAGGCAAACAATGCTTATCATTACCTTGAATATCATTTCTTTGACAAGAGTAATGAAGAGCTTAAAATGTAAACCTTTCCGGTTTTTTTCTGTTATATAATCAGGCTTTTTTGTAAACACTAATTTTGTATTTTCGCAAATTATGGATAGAGTAGTAAGCGGCATCAGGCCAACCGGCAATTTACACCTGGGCAATTATTTTGGTGCGATCAGGAATTTCATTAAAATGCAGGATGAAAATGACTGTTTCTTTTTCATTGCAGATTATCATTCATTAACCACACACCCTACTCCAGACGACCTGCATGGCAATGTAAAGCAGGTTCTTGTCGAATACCTTGCCAGCGGATTAGACCCTGATAAGGCAACACTTTATATTCAGAGTGACGTAAGCGAGGTCGCTGAATTATACCTCTTGCTTAACATGAATGCTTACCTGGGTGAGTTGGAAAGGTGTACATCATTTAAGGAAAAGGTCAGGAAACAATCTGAGAATGTGAATGCCGGATTATTGACTTATCCAACACTCATGGCTGCTGACGTGATCATCCATAAGGCTTTGAAAGTACCTGTCGGCAAAGACCAGGAGCAGAACCTGGAAATGATGAGAACATTTGCCAGGCGCTTCAACCGCATGTATAAAACGGAATTATTCCCCATCCCAAAAGCATTTAATTTTGGAGAGGAACTGATTAAAATTCCTGGCCTGGATGGAAGTGGGAAAATGGGTAAATCTGAAGGGGAAGGAAATGCCATTTTCCTGAATGATGAGCCGGAAGTGATCAGGAAAAAAGTAATGAGGGCTGTGACCGACAGTGGCCCGCAAAGCATGAACCAGGTCAAACCTGAACCTATTGAGAACCTGTTTAACCTCATGAAAGTGGTATCTGGCGAGGAGACTGTAAGCTTCTTCGATGATCAGTATAATACTTGCCAGATCCGGTATGGAGATATGAAAAAACAGCTTGCTGAAGACATCATTCTCTTTACCACTCCATTCCTTGAGAAGATCAAAGCTTTATCCGCGGATAATGAGTACCTCAGAAAAGTTGCCAAACAAGGTGCTGATAAAGCACGCGAAAGCGCACGTAAAACCTTGAATGAGGTACGTGAAATCATAGGATTTAAAACCTTTTGATAATCCCTGTTCTTGTCTCAGAATATTGAAATAAAAAAAGTTAAGGAGAAAGCCGTTCTGGTTGGCTTGATCACCAGCCGGGAAGACCGTGCAAGGATTGAAGAATACCTTGAAGAACTGGCCTTTCTGGTGGACACAGCCGGAGGTATACCTGTCAAGCGTTTTACACAATCCTTACAGGTAGCTGACAGCAGGACTTTTGTGGGATCAGGTAAGCTCAGTGAGATCCAGGCCTATGTCAAAGAAAATAATATTGACATTGCCATTTTTGATGATGAGCTGAGCCCATCACAGATCCGGAACATTGAAAAAGCCCTTGAATGCAAGGTCATCGACCGCAACCACCTCATCCTGGATATCTTTGCCAGCCGTGCCCGGACTGCACATGCCAAAACACAGGTTGAGCTGGCCCAATATGAATACCTCCTGCCCAGGCTAACCAGGTTATGGACCCACCTGTCAAAACAAAAAGGAGGGATTGGCTTGAAAGGGCCTGGTGAAAAAGAGATTGAAACCGACCGTAGGATCATCAGGGAAAGGATTGCCCTGCTAAAAGAAAAGCTGAAGAAAATAGACATCCAGAAAACTGTTCAGCGAAAAAGCCGCAAAAGCCTGATCAGGGTTGCCCTGGTCGGATATACCAATGTGGGGAAATCCACCCTCATGAACTTGCTCAGCAAATCGAATATTTTTGCTGAAAATAAACTTTTTGCCACCCTGGATACTACAGTCCGTAAAGTCGTGATTGGAAATGTTCCCTTCCTGCTATCCGATACTGTTGGGTTTATCAGAAAACTGCCACACGGACTGATCGAATCTTTTAAGTCGACACTTGATGAAGTCCGGGAAGCAGATATACTCCTGCATGTGGTGGATATTTCTCACCCTGAGTTCGAAGAACATATTAAAGTGGTTCGAAAGACCCTGGATGATATCAATATTTTCGATAAGCCCACCATCTTGGTTTTCAATAAGATCGATGCTTATCATTATGTTGAAAAGGAGGCGGATGACCTGACACCGATAGAAAAAGGGAATATTCCGCTGGAAGAGTTAAAGCAGAGCTGGATGGCAAAGGACAATGAGCCCGGTATCTTCATCTCCGCCAAAAGAAAAGTCAATATTCAGGAATTAAAGGAAATCTTATACCGGGATGTGAAAAAGGCTCATCTGAGTCGATATCCTTATGATAATTTGCTGTATCAGGATTTATAAAATGTTGACAGTTGACAGTTGACAATTTACATGTTCCTTCTGTATTGTCCGCCAACTTCGAATAAGGCATGAGAGATCTGCCCGATAGAGCAGTACTTTGAGGCTTCCATGATCCCTTCGAAGATATTTTCGTTATGAATAGCTTTCTTCTGTAGCTCTCTCAGCCAATGGGCTGCCTCATCCTTATATGCTTTGTGTAGATCTTTAATGGTGGATATCTGCTGTTTCTTTTCTTTCTCTGTCGCACGGATCACCTCACCGGGAATAATGGTTGGCGAGCCATCTTTAGACAGGAAAGTATTCACTCCCATGATCGGCAGTTTACCAGAATGCTTCATCGATTCATAATACATGGATTCTTCCTGTATCTTGCTCCTCTGGTACATCGATTCCATGGCTCCGAGCACACCTCCCCTCTCCGTGATCCTGTCGAACTCCGCAAGCACAGCCTCTTCCACAAGGTCTGTCAGCTCATCAATGATAAATGAACCCTGCAATGCATTCTGATTCTTAGCCAGGCCCAACTCATGGTTAATGATCATCTGTATGGCCACTGCCCTGCGTACAGATTCCTCCGTAGGTGTTGTGATGGCTTCATCATAAGCATTGGTATGCAATGAGTTGCAATTATCATAGATGGCATACAAGGCCTGAAGCGTTGTGCGAATATCATTGAATTCTATTTCCTGCGAGTGCAATGACCTGCCGGAGGTCTGGATATGGTATTTAAGCTTCTGGCTTCTTTCATTGGCCCCGTACTTCAGCTTCATGGCCTTGGACCAGATCAGCCTGGCCACCCTGCCGATAACCGAATATTCCGGGTCGATACCATTGGAAAAGAAAAAGGACAAATTAGGTGCAAAGCTATTGATATCCATGCCACGCGACACATAATACTCTACATAGGTAAATCCGTTGGACAGTGTAAAAGCAAGCTGCGAGATCGGGTTGGCCCCGGCTTCTGCAATATGGTATCCGCTGATAGAAACGGAATAGAAATTCCTTACATTATTAAGGCTGAAATATTCCTGCACATCCCCCATCATCTTTAATGCAAAATCAGTGGAAAAAATACAGGTATTCTGTGCCTGGTCCTCTTTCAGGATATCGGCCTGCACCGTTCCCCTTACCCGGCATATGGTATCTGCCTTGATCTTCTCATAGGTTTCCTTTCCCAACACCTGGTCACCGGTAATCCCCAGCAGCATTAAGCCCAATTTATCATTGCTATCCGGTATTTTGCTGTTGTACTGAGGTTTTTTGATCCCCCTGGCAGTATAGATCTCCTCTATCTTTTTCCGCACCTCCCCTTCAAGGCCATTTTCCCTGATATAAAGCTCACACTGCTGGTCTATTGCCGTATTCATAAAATAACCA
>JAUXCL010000062.1 GCA_030618905.1 Bacteroidales bacterium
GATCCTTCAGCTTCCAATTCAGGAATGACAGTCTAAATATTTTTGCGCTGCAATTTGGCAAGAATGATATCATCACCCTCATACTCGACAAAACAGATACCGTAATTGTACATATTGATCTGAACAAAAAGCCCTATCATGTGAGGGTAGACAACTCCAGGGAATCTATGCTGATGGGGGTATATGAGCAATATACCAATCAAAACCTACATAAGGTTGATTCCCTGGGTGCAATTTTTGAACGAAGTAAAGGAGATCCGGGGTTTTTTGCAATCAGTAGCCTGATCGACCAGGCTTACCAGGAGATCCTGATTGATCAAAAGATATTTTCCGGGAACTTTATTCAGCAAAACCCGGGTTCATTGGCTGCTCTTGTTGTGCTTAACCGTAATTTCAAGCAGTTTCAACTTTTTGATCAATACGAAGACTTTAATTATTACGATTTGTTAGACAGCAGTTTAATGCTGGCTTACCCGGATAATAAACATGTCCTTAAGCATCATGAGATTACGGGTAAGATCAGGAATAAAATATTAAACGATAAGCTTGCTTCAGAAAAACTCAGTATCGGTCAGCCTGCACCGGACATGAACTTACCGGGAGCTTATGCCAATGAATACAGGTTATCCGATTTACATGGGAAAATGCTTGTTTTGTATTTTTGGGCAGCGAGGGATGGCAGGAGCAGGCAAGTCAACCAGGACCTGAACGAACTTTCGAAAGTTTATAAAGATCAGGATATGGAGGTCTATGCTTTTTCACTTGACACCCAGGAAGAAATTTGGAAAGCTGCTATTCGTTTGGATCAGCTTGAGTGGATCCACGTGAGCGATCTGAAAAGCAATCAATCTCCGGTAATTCAGCTGTACCAGGTACCGGATAAATTGCCTTATTTTTACCTTCTCAACCGGAAAGGCATTATTATTTTCAGAGGTCATAGCTTCGATGAAATGAAAGAAGTCCTGATAACTTCACTGGGCGAAACATCTTAATATTGCGTTGAATTTAGTATACTTGTAAACTAAAACGCCTGACGTGGATTCTGCTGAAACCAATCCAATTAGAAGAAAAATTTATTTTGCATCCGATTTCCATCTCGGAATTCCCAATCACGATGAAAGTCTCAAGCGTGAGAAACTACTGGTAGAATGGCTTACTGAAATCCAGGAAGATGCTGCGGAAATATTTCTTATGGGTGACATATTTGATTTCTGGTATGAATATAAAACTGTTGTGCCAAAAGGATATGTACGTTTATTGGGAACACTGGCTGAAATCACAGATAATGGCATACCCATCCACCTTTTCCGGGGCAACCATGATGTGTGGGCATTTGATTACCTGAATAAAGAGATCAACATACAGCTCCACCGCAAACCCCTCATCAGGGAATTCAATAATAAACGCTTTTATCTTGCGCATGGAGATGGCTTAGGGCCCGGGGATAATGGTTACAAAATGCTCAAAAAAGTCTTTGAGTGCAGATTATGCCAATGGTTATTCCGTTGGTTACATCCTGATATCGGAGCACGAATGGCATTGTATCTCTCACGGCAAAGCCGCCTGGCAAATATTCTTAAGGAAGGGAAAAATGACAGGGAAAGCAATGATTACAAAGATGAAATGCTCTATCATTACGCCATGAAGATGGCCGATGAAGGCATCGATGTGGATTATATGATTTTCGGACATCGCCACCTCCCATTGAATGTCCCAATCACTGAAAATACAAGATTAATCCTGTTGGGAGATTGGTTGACTAATTTTTCTTATGCTGTCTTTGATGGCTCAGAGCTCAGAAGTGAATTCTTCAGGAAAGCCTAAACAAATTTCTCAATCAGCTCTATCAATCTGTGTGCATAACCTATCTCGTTATCATACCAGGCAACAATTTTCACGAATTTGTGCTTATCTCCTAATACTGCAGTCAACCCTGAATCAAAAACCGCTGAATGTGGGTTTCCGATGACATCAATAGACACAATCGGATCTTCTGTGTATTCCAAAATCCCTTTAAGGTAAGTATCAGCAGCTTCCCTGAAGGCCTGGTTTACTTCTTCAATTGAAGTAGGCTTGCGGAGTGTACAGGTGAGGTCGGTAAGTGATCCGTCGGGAACGGGGACCCGGATACCTGCACCACCGAGGTTATGTTTCAGGTGTGGAAAAATTTTAGTGGCTGCCTTGGCAGCTCCGGTTGTAGTAGGAACGATGGAATAAGCGGCAGCACGCGCCCTCCTCAAATCCTGATGAGGCGCATCAAGCAATTGCTGGTCGCGGGTATAAGAATGGACTGTGGTTATAAAAGCCTTCTCAATTCCCCAGAAACGGTCTAAAACCATGATCAGGGGAGCTACATTATTGGTAGTACAAGAAGAATTAGAAATGATCACATCATCCCGGTCAATAATTTCATCATTGACACCCAAAACAACATATTTTACATCATCCTGCTCACCTTCTGCCGGTGCAGAAATGATCACTTTCCTGGCTCCTGATTTGGTAACATGTACGATGGCTTGGTCACGGGAAACGAATTTTCCTGTTGATTCAATTACCACATCAATATTCAGGGATTTCCAGGGCAATTTCCCAGGGTCTTCTTCCTGCATGACTTTAATCTTCCAATCGTTGACATACAAATGCGATTCATTGATCTCCACCCGGCCTTTAAAGTGTCCGTGAATCGAATCATATTTGAGCAAATGAGCCAGGATTTTAGGGTCTGCAACGTCATTGACCGCCACAATTTCCATGTTGTCCCTGTCAGCCATTGACCTTAAAGTTGTCCTGCCAATTCTTCCAAAACCGTTGATTGCAATCCTGATCTTCGTCATCCCGATGAATTTTAAATTTCCAAATAGCTGAAAGCTTCAATGGATGAAGTCAGCTTATGCAAAATTATCTATTTTGCAGTTAAAAACCCGTATTTATCAAAGAATTCTTAAATTTGACAGCTCATTAAGAATCCTCTATTATTCAAATTGATATCTAACTTCATTTATTATCATGGAACATATAAAAAATTATATTGAAGAAAACAAAAAACGTTTTCTGGACGAATTATTCAGATTGATCAGGATCCCTTCCATCTCTTCTGAAACTGAGCATAAAGATGACATGCTCAAAGCAGCAGAATACTGGAAAGATGCGATACTGAAGGCAGGTGCCGACAAAGCAGAGATTTATCCAACTGATGGGAACCCGGTCGTTTATGGTGAAAAGATCATTGACCCCTCAGCACCAACAGTCCTGGTTTATGGACACTATGATGTGATGCCTGTAGATCCTATTGAACTTTGGAAGACACCACCTTTTGAACCGGAAATCCGTGAGGGCAAGATATTTGCCCGTGGTGCAGATGATGATAAAGGACAGGCATTTATGCATGCTAAAGCATTCGAACTCATGGTCAATACCAATACGCTCCCATGTAACGTCAAATTTATGATTGAAGGAGAAGAAGAGATCGGTTCTCCAAATCTTGGAGCATTTTGCGACGGTCATAAGGAATTACTGAAGGCAGATGTGATCCTTGTTTCCGATACCGGCATGATTGCACCTGATATTCCTTCTATCACCACAGGCTTACGCGGGCTAAGTTATATGGAAGTGGAAGTAACCGGTCCCAACAAGGACCTTCATTCAGGTTTATTTGGTGGAGCAGTCGCTAACCCGGCCAATATCCTGGCCAAAATGATTGCTTCCCTCATGGATGAAAACAACCATATTACCATTCCCGGATTTTACGATGACGTAGAAGTCATTTCTGATGAGGAAAGGTCAGAAATGGCAAAAGCACCTTTCAGCCTTGATGAATACAAGAAAGCCCTTGATATTGCAGAAGTTTGTGGTGAAAAGGGTTATTCCACCAACGAAAGGACAGGTATCAGGCCATCACTTGATGTTAATGGAATCTGGGGAGGGTATACCGGCGAAGGAGCCAAAACGGTAATCCCATCTAAAGCGCATGCCAAAATATCCATGCGTCTTGTACCCAACCAGGACAATGAAAAGATCACTAAGCTTTTTGAAGATCATTTCAAAGCTTTTGCCCCCTCCTATGTTACAGTCGAAGTCAAAGCACTGCATGGAGGACAGGCTTATGTATCTCCGACCAACATGGATGCATACAAAGCTGCCGAACTGGCCTATACTGATGTTTATAACAAGAAACCGGTACCTGTCAGAAGTGGTGGCAGTATCCCAATCATTGCTACTTTTGAGGATATACTGGGAATAAAGTCAATTTTAATGGGATTTGGACTGGAATCAGATGCCATTCATTCACCGAATGAGAATTTTCCCCTGGCACAGTTCTATAACGGGATCGAAACAATCCCTCACTTTTATAAGCATTTTGCCGAGTTGATGAAATAGGCTTTATGTTAATGGGATGCGGTCCGCTCTTTATATTTTGCAATCCCCTGATCCAGAAAATCGATAAAGTCATCCACATCCAGGCTATAGGCTCTTGGCGTGACCAGGAGTTTTTCATTATTGTCAAGCAAGGCATAATATGGCTGGGCATTGGTTCCAAACCTGGAGATCTGAAAGTCAGCAAATATCTTTCCAATAGATTTTTTGACCTTCCCATCATAGGGGGATGTTACCCACTCCTCTTCAGGAAGTTTTGTTTTATCATCGACATATAAGGCCACCACAACGAAATCGTCCCGGAGTTTTTTCAGCACCCTGGGATCCGCCCAGACATTGGCCTCCATTTCACGGCAATTAACGCATCCATGCCCGGTAAAATCAACGAATAATGGCCTTTTCAGTTCCCTGGCACAGGTAATCGCCTGTTCATAGTCGAAATAGCCTTCCAATCCATGTGGTAAATGCAGAAAATCAGCATATATAGGCTTCTCACAAATCTCCAGGGGCTGTTCGCCGGAGCCAATTACATTGGCATTTTTCCTGATGATGTCATTAAGGTCAAAATCATGAGTTTGCTGAGGAGGAAGGTATCCTGATAACATCTTTAAAGGTGCTCCCCACATTCCGGGGACCAGGTATATCACAAAAGAGAATGTAATGATGGCAAGAAAAAAACGTGGGACCTTCAGAAAGGGCATGTCACTATCATGGGCGAATTTGAGTTTACCCAGGAGGTAGAGTCCCATCAGGGTGAATACAACAATCCAGATGGCCAGGTAAACCTCCCTGTCGAGGATACCCCAATGGTATGTTTGGTCTGCCACACTGAGGAATTTGAGCCCCAGAGCGATTTCAATAAATCCCAGTATAACTTTAACCGAATTCAGCCAACCCCCTGATTTCGGCAAGGAGTGCATCCAGGATGGGAAGAAGGCAAACAAGGTAAATGGCAATGCAAAAGCTATTGAAAATGCCAGCATGGCAAAAATGGGCTCAAAGATTTCACCCTGTGAGGATTTAACGAGCACCGTTCCAACCAGTGGTCCGGTACAGGAAAATGATACAAGTACAAGCGTTATAGCCATGAAAAAAGCACCAATAATTCCCCCTTTGTCTGCTTTTGAATCTGCCTTGTTGACCATCCAGCTCGGCATTACGATCTCAAACATACCCAGGAAGGATGCAGCAAAAACCATGAAGATCACGAAGAAAATAATATTGGGTATCCAGTGCGTACTGAGCCAGTTGAAAATATCTGCAGTAACCGTTTTCCCGCCTACGAAATAGGTAATCAGGATGATCACGGCGATCGGTAGTGTATACAACAGGACGATAGAGATCCCGTAAACGCTGGCCTGTATCTTTCCCTGTCGCTTATTCTCTCCACCTTTCATGAAGTATGATATGGTCATAGGGATCATAGGAAATACGCATGGTGTAAGCAAGGCGACGAAACCCCAAATGATGGCTTCAATGATGATGTCCCACATGGATTTTTCCACATACAGGTCACCACTGATTTCATTCTCATCTATTGTAACAGGTTCTTCTTTAAAAATCTCCAAGGGTTCTATAGAAATAGCAGCTGCCTCATCATCAGGCTCCCCGGTAACTTTCTGAACAGCAGCTGTCGTATTAAAAGAAAATTCAAACTCAACATCATTTGGTGGCAGGCACTTGGTATCATCACAGCACATGAACTCCAGGGAGCCTGTAACAGTCACAGGGTCCTTGCTAAGCAGCTTTATTTTTTGTTTAAATATGGCTTCATCGGAAAAATACTTGAGTGTCATTTCGAAGTTGGGATCATACTCTTCGATATATTCTGATTCCGTAACTTCTCCGATTCGTTCATAACCAGGAACTGTGTCAAAGGTGAAGGTAGTAGCCGGCGGCGACATCGGTATATCCTGTGAGTATAGATGCCAATGCTCATCAATAGTAGCTTTAAAAATCACTTCAGCTTCATTGTCACTTATCATCTTGCTTTCGAAGGACCATTTGACGGGTTCCAGGATCTGGGCAAATAAGACAGTGTTAAGCAACACAGCAGCAATAAGGAGGATTAACCTTGTGCCCACGATAGAATTTTTAGAAATGAACATATCGATATTATTAAATTTAAGACAACAAAGTTATGAAAATCATTCTAATAAAACACATCAGGCATCCTCATCCACTATCCATTCAACCTTGTAAACAGTCGCTGATTCAGGAGTCAATTTAAAACGTTCATCAATTCGCAATCCGATCACCCAGGTTATCTTATCGCCCGAGCACAATAACCAGACCTTTTCTTTGTCAAAAACCGATATTCTTTGATCGATCAGAAAATCACTGATCTTTTTTCTTCCACCCAGGCCCAGGGGGTAGAAATAATCCCCTTCCTCCCATTTCCGAATCTGTAAGGGAAATTCCAGCAGGTCAAAATCAAGTAAAGCCTGATGATCTGAAGAATCAATATTTACTTCATTATAATCTATGGTTTCAAATAAGAGTTTTAGGGGCTGTGCCAGCATTTTAATACCGTCTTCGATAAAATATTGCTGTGATCCCTCATCTGCTGTATTTATGGGTTCTATGATCAGGTATTGCCTGTCAAGCAAAAGGCGGTGGCTTGGGCTATAAAAAACCTTCCCTGGAATACCGTCCATAGACCCGAGAACATCCTTAACAACGGTAGAATTGAAGTTATAAGGCAGGAGGAATTCAAATAAAAAGGCTTCCCGGCCCGCTAAAGTATTCAATTGTGCTATCGAAATTTTTGCAAAATCATGATCGATTGTTATGCATTTTTTTTTTACATCATCGACCGCATCAAGATAAATGGCTTCCACGCCTTGCAAGTGTTGTATAGTTTGCAGGATTTTAGTTGAAAATGCCGGGTTGATCTCTTCAAATAAAGGAATCAACTGGTGCCGGATTTTATTCCTGAGGTATTTCTGTTCCTGATTACTGCTGTCTTCACGGTATTCGATTTTAGCGGATGACTGGTATTGAATAATATCTGCACGACTGGAAAACAGTAATGGGCGGATACGATTTTTAAGTTTGGCCTGAATGCCTGTCAGGCCTGCAATACCCGTTCCCCTGCACAGGTTGATCATAAAAGTTTCAATCAGGTCATCCTGGTGATGCGCAGTAGCATAATAATTGTAATCGAATTTATCAAGAAGTTCCTCAAACCACTGGTAACGTAAATCCCTTGCAGCCATCTGCACAGAAATACCATGTGTTGCAGCATAATTTGATGTATCAAAAGATTGAGTATGATATTCCGCCTTGTATTGCTCCGCAATATTTTTCAGGAATAAGGCATCCTGTTCAGACTCCTCCCCTCTCAGCCTAAAGTTACAATGGGCAATTCCGAACTTAAAACCAGCGGCTTGAAACAAATCAAGCATGACCATAGAATCGATTCCTCCGCTGACGGCAAGTAAAATTTTATCATCCGGGAGGAAAAGGTTTTCGCGGTCAATAAATGCCTTAAATTTTTGAAGCATAGCACAAACTTGGATGCTATTCTACCATCCAACTGTTTTGTCTGATCAGGTCATCAACATTGGTGATCTTTCTTTTCTTCTGAGCTACACGGATCTGCTCATCCATCGACTTGTCGTAACTAGCCACACACTGGCAATTCCTGATTACGCCTGTAGCCACAGGAAAATTAGGTAAAGTCATTCGGACCAGCATATAGTGTGTTGTGTCATCCGGATCATGGGCATCATGAACGAGGATATCATCTTCAGTGATTCCATTTTCACCAATTTTTACAACTTTCAGCCTGGCATTTTCAAGGATCAGCCCTTTATCCTTCCCTTTTCCAAAGATCATTGGCTTTCCATGCTCCAGGTAGATCTGGTGATCATCCCTGACTTCTTTACCGGTAATCTCCTGATGTATCCTGTTTGCAAAAATGACACAATTCTGCAAAATTTCAACCACTGAGGTTCCCCTGTGCTTGGAAGCCTCTAGGAAAATCTGGACCATTCTTTTTGGCTCTGTATCAACAGCCCTGGCGAAGAAGGTTCCTTGTGCTCCCATTGTCAATTCCCCTGGTTTAAATGGGCTTTCAATAGTGCCATCCGGAGATGTCTTGGTAACGGTGCCCATTGGTGTAGTGGGGGAAAATTGTCCTTTAGTCAGGCCATAAATACGGTTATTGAACAGGAGGATATTCATATCGATATTCCGGCGAATAGCGTGTATAAAATGGTTGCCGCCAATGGCCATGCTATCACCATCTCCGGTGATATGCCAGACATCCAGTTTTGGATTGGCAATTTTAACTCCCGAGGCAATGGCAGCCCCACGTCCGTGCAAGCCATGAAAACCATAGGTATTGATATAATAAGGAAACCTGGAAGAGCATCCGATTCCTGACACGAAAACTACGTCTTCTTTTCTAACACCACTTTCTATCAGTGTTTTACGGACTGCTGCGAGTATTGCATAATCACCACAGCCGGCACACCATTTAACCTCCTGGTCTGACTTATAATCATCAATATTTGGTTTTGACTGAATCTCAGCTGCTTGTAAATCTTTATTAGCCATTTGATGAGCCCTCCAATATTTGGTTGAATTTTTCTTTTAATTCAAAGATCATAAAAGGTAATCCCTGGATTTTATTGAATTGATACATGTGTATATCCGGGAGCTGCGACCTTAAATAGTTAGCAAACTGTCCAAGATTAATTTCACAAACAACGATGTGCTTGAAGTTACTCAGCACTTTTCTTGTGTTTTTTGGCAAGGGTTTGATATAATTAAACTGGGCCAGTGATATCTTCTTGCCATCATCCTGCAGGCCTTCAACTGCTGAAACCAGGGCACCATGGGTTCCCCCCCAGCCTACAACCAGCAAATCACCGGTATCTTCTCCAAACAGTTCAAGTTCAGGAATATATTCAGCTATCCGTTGTACTTTTTCTTCTCTCAACTTGATCATTCGCTCATGATTCAGTGGTCCATTAGATACTACACCGGTTATATTTTCCTTTTCCAGTCCACCGATCCTGTGCCTTAACCCTGCCTGTCCCGGCACCGCCCAGTATCTTGCCAGGGTATTCTCATTTCTCCGGTAAGGATGAAAATCAATGTCATTATCACTGACAACCGGAGGGTTGATATCCGGTAAATTTTTCATATCCGGGACATTCCATAATTCGGAGCCATTGGCCAGGTAGCCATCTGTGAGCAGGATGACCGGCACCATATGCTCCAGGGCCAATTTCCCTGCCATAAAAGCATAGTCAAAACAATTGGCCGGTGAGCTGGCGGCAATAACCACACATGGGCTCTCGCCATTTCTTCCATAAACAGCCTGCATCAGGTCTGACTGCTCTGGTTTGGTTGGCATTCCGGTGGCGGGCCCGGCCCTCTGTACATCCACAATGACCAGGGGAAGCTCAGTCATCACTGCCAGGCCAATGGCTTCACTTTTCAATGCCAGACCAGGTCCGGAAGTGCTTGTAGCTGCAAAAGCCCCGGCGAAACTGGCGCCAATGGCAGAATTGATTCCCGCTATCTCATCCTCTGCCTGAAAGGCTTTTACCCCAAGATCTTTCCTTTTGGAAAGCTCCTGCAATATTTCCGTCGCCGGTGTAATTGGATAAGATCCAAGAAACAGCTTCTTGTTGGCTTTCTCAGACGCAGCCATCAATCCATAGGCAGTAGCTAAATTTCCGGAAATATTCCTGAAACGGCCCTTTCTGTTTTTCAGAGGATTGATTTGATATGTTGTGTTGAGGGCTTCAACAGTTTCCGCATAGTTATATCCTGCTTTCAGGACGATTTTATTCGCCTTTGCCAGCAAGGGTTTGGTTTTAAACTTCTCTGCCAGAAATTCTTCGCCAAATTTAATATCCTTGTTGAAAAGCCAGTACAGGATACCCAATGCGAATTGGTTCCTGGTCCTTTCTGCCGACTTGCTGTCCAGTCCAATATCCCTGACAGAAGCTTTGCTCATCTGGGTTATCGGAGCCTTAACCACATTGTATCCGGTCAGGGATCCATCTCCCAGAGGATCTTCGATATACCCGGCCTTTTTATAAAACTTATTATCAAAATTATCGATATCAATGATGATGGTTGCGCCGGGCTTAACCCACTTCATATTTGCCTTCAAGGCTGCAGGGTTCAAGGCAACCAATACATCCGCATAATCTCCGGGAGTTTGAACTACCTTGTGACCAATTTGCACCTGAAAACCGGATACACCGGCCAGTGTTCCCTGGGGAGCACGTATTTCAGATGGATAATCGGGAAAAGTTGAAAGGTCATTCCCTGCAAATGCAGAAGTGTCGGAGAATTGAGAACCGCTAAGTTGCATACCATCACCGGAATCTCCGGCGAATTTTACAACAACTTCATCAACCTCAATGACGTTGGCGTTTTTCTTGGCCATTTTATTCGGTTTTGAAATATATCTGGCAAAGTTATAAGGTTTTTCAATCACAGCTTATAATTTATCGCCAAAATATTTACAATTTTTAAAAACAGGCCGAAAGTATAGAAAATGCAATCATTACCAACACAAGCGGTTTATTTAGAAATAGTATAAATTTGAAAACATTAAAAATATTTTTGCCGGCATTATCAAATATGTAATATATATTTGCAGCACAGTAATCATTATATAAAGTATCATTTAAAATTAGTTAATCATGGCTTATAAAATAACCGACGATTGCACTGCATGTGGCACATGTATTGACGAATGTCCCGTCGAAGCTATTACAGAAGGTGACATCTATAAGATTGATCCCGACATTTGCACTGATTGTGGTTCATGTGCAGATGTATGTCCTGTTGATGCTATCGAACCAGAATAAAGACATCGTGAAATAAAAGAATTATACAAAAATTAATAAGTCCATCCCCCGGGGTGGACTTTTTTATTTTGAACAATTCTTAATAAAATTAATTTATACCTTTGCACATCACATTTTTACATCTGTTATGGATAAATTTTCTTATCTGAATACTTCTGATCTGGTAGCGCTTGACCAGCTTTACAAGGAATATCTTAAAAATCCCGATTCTGTTGATGTAAGCTGGAAACAGTTTTTTGAAGGTTATGAATTTGCCAGAAAAGATTATGACAGTGAAAAGGAAGCTGAGTTTTACCCTAACGAATTTAAGGTCATCAACCTGATCAATGCTTACCGGCAGCGAGGACATCTTTTCACAAAGACTAATCCGGTTAGGACCAGAAGGCAGTATACCCCTACCCTGGAATATGAGAATTTCGGACTAAAAAGTGAAGATCTGAACAAAAGCTTCAAAGCCGGAAATGAGATTGGCCTGGAAAATGCTACGCTGCAGGAAATTATTGACAAACTCCAAAAAACTTATTGCCAGTCAATCGGTGTGGAGTTCAAATACATGAGGAAACCTGAAATTGTAAACTGGCTCCAGGAAAAAATGGAAGGGCCATTTAATACCCCAAATTTCGATAAGAACTTTAAAATAAATATCCTCACTGAAATTAGCCAGGGGGTACTTTTTGAAAAATTCATCCATAAAAAATTCCCCGGTCAAAAAAGATTTTCACTTGAAGGTGCGGAAGCCCTTATCCCTGCCCTGCATGCCATTACCGAAACCGGAACCGAGCTCGGGATAAAGGAATTTGTAATTGGAATGGCCCACCGCGGGCGTTTGAATATCCTTGCCAATATCCTGAAGAAACCCCTGGAAGATATCTTTCATGAATTTGAGGGCAGCGAATACACAGATGAGTATTTGATGGGAGATGTGAAATACCATTTGGGCTTTACCAGTGATTCAAAAACCAGGAACGCTA
>JAUXCL010000178.1 GCA_030618905.1 Bacteroidales bacterium
AGCAATAATTTTAGACACATTTCCCTCATCATCCAGGATGCAAACCTGGGCTGCATACCCATAGGAATAATGAATAATCGGATTTTGAACCCCGGTGCCAGGTTTGCTTGTCCAGTCGCATACGAACTCACCCGTGTAAGTTTTTCCGTGTAAGTTACTTAGTTTTTTAGATTTCAAGTCATCTTTCAAACTTCTTGCAGCATTAATTATTGCCAGTCCCACAAGCGCTGTGGCACGCGAGGACGTTGTCATCCCGGTTTTTATCTGTGCTTCGGTATCCACAACGACCTCAATAATTTCAGGATTAACCCCGGTCTCTTCACATAAGGTCTGCAATGCCATATTATGCACACCCTGTCCCATCTCTGTCCATCCATGCTTCAGAATAATTCTTTTTTCAGATACAATTTCAATGATCACCCTGGACTCATCATTCATCCCATTGCCGACACCCGAATTTTTTATGGCGCAGGCAAGGCCGACATATTTAGCATTGTAAAAATCTTCCTTCACCGCTTCAAGACAGGCCCGAATCCCTACACCTTCCAGTTTCTGTCCGGTTGAAGTAGTCAGGCCGTCAATCAGTGCATTGTCAAAACGAAACTGCCAGCGGTCGAAACCTCCTTGTCTGCAAAGGTCGTCCATACAACTTTCAAGGACAAAGGCTACCTGGTTGGCCCCAAAACCCCGCATGGCCCCGCTGGGAATGTTATTGGTGTAAACCGTTTTTGCTACAATATCAACTTCAGGAATGAAGTAGCCGCCTGCTGCATGACCGGCAACCCGTTCCATCACCTTCATACCAACCGAGGCATAAGCTCCGGTATCACCAACAGCTTTCAGTATTAAAGACGTAAGCTTTCCCTTTTTATCTGCACCCAGGGTAATATCCATAAAAACCGGATGTCGTTTTGGATGCAGCTTTATTGACTCTTCACGGCTCAGGGTTAGTTTCACAGGCTTGTTTACTAAGAAAGCAGCCAGAGCAGTGTGCCCCTGTACGCTTAAGTCTTCCTTTCCGCCAAAGCCACCGCCATTCGGCACGAGTATTACCCGTACTTTCTCCTCGGGCAATCCCAATATCATGGAAACCTGCCTGCGATCCTCATAAACTCCCTGGCTCTGGCTAAACAGTTCAAGACCTCCTTTTCCATCAGGTCTCGCAACTGCTGCCTCCTTTTCTAAAAATCCATGTTCAATACGTTGTGTTTCATAAAGCCCCGAACTTACATACGCCGATGAAGCGATAGCTCCTTTGGCATCTCCAATGGTAAATTGGGTAGTATCGAAATTATTTGGTCTTTCGCTGTGGACCTGCTCTCCGTCGATTGCTTTAAAAACATCCGTAACAGGCTCCATCACTTCATATTCAACCTCGATCAGGTCAACCGCTTTACGTGCAACTTGCTCTGATTCAGCCACCACACCGGCCAGGACGTCTCCAATATAATGGGTAAGCTGGCCTTCTGCTATCATGACCGGCCAGTCCTGCAGGATAAGTCCTACTTTTTGTTCACCGGGAATATCCCTGGCAGTATTGATACGATGTACACCCGGGTATTTCTCTGCTTTTGAGGTATCGATCCTTATGACTTTTGCTTTCGGATGATCGCTGAACTTCAAGGCAGCAAATAGCATCCCCTCAAAGAAGATATCATCAACAAAATCGCGTTTCCCAATGGCCGTATTGTATGCATCATATTTAGGATGTGGAACTCCTATTTTTCCTGAAGTTCTATTGATATCCAGTTTTAGATTCTTTCCGATAGCATCACCGGCATACATGATCGCTTCTTCTATTTTTTTATAACCTGTACACCGGCATAAATGTGATTTGAGGGCTTTCCTGACTTCTTCAATGGTGGGTTGGGGATTGCTTTGAAGCAAAACTTTAGTACGGGTAATAAATCCAGGTGTGCAAAAACCACACTGAACAGCTCCCTTGTTCACAAAGGCCTTTGCAATGGTGTCCAGGATGTAATCGGGGAATCCATCAGGAGTAAATATTTGGGCATCCTGAAGTTTGCTCATTTTTACAACACATGAAAGCTTTGCTTTGCCATTTATTTCCACTGTGCAGGCACCACAGGCGGCCTGACCCGAGCATCCATCTTTTAAGGTGGTAATCCTCTTGTCCAATCTTAAATACTCAAGCAAGGATCTTGACGGATCACCCTCATAAGTATGTGCTACTCCATTTAATTCAAACGAAATCATAACAGTGCTTTTTTCAGATTCTCAATGTCAGGATCAATTGAATCAGGCATATTCAGGATACCCGAAACCGCTTTTATATCCTTTAAACCGCTACCGGTAAGGAGTACAATGTTGTTGGAACCAGCAGGTAAGGTACCTGCATTCTCGTATGCCAGAAAACCAGCAAATGCAGCGGCTGCAGCGGGTTCAGCAAACAAACCAGTGTTTTTTGATAATATGGATGAAGCCTGTAAAATCTCATCATCAGAAATAGAAAGATGCTCACCCTTGTAATCCCGGATATATTTCTGAGCCATGTAAAAATTACGTGGTATATCCACTGATATTGAATCAGCAATGGTGGTGCTTTTGACTATTTTAAATTTGGTGTTATCCAGGTTCCTGACAAGGTTGTCACTTTCTTTGGCCTGCACAGCAACTATGGTTGGCATGTGGTCGACAAAACCAAGATTAAGCAGATCTTCAAATCCCTTGTAAATCCCTGATAGAATAACTCCATCCCCAACAGGGATAAATATTTTATCCGGAACAGAATTATTCAGCTGATCAAAAAGCTCGAAGGCCGCTGTTTTTTTTCCTTCTACAGTAAAAGGATTGTATGCGGTATTCCTGTTGTACCAGCCAAACTCTTCGCTTGCTTCTATACTGAGGTCAAAGGCATCATCGTAGGTTCCCCGGACGGGAATAATGGTGGCGCCATACATCAGGATCTGAGTTAGTTTTGCTATTGGAGCACTCTCAGGGATCAGTATCACAGCTTTTTGTCCCTGTGCAGCACAAATACCGGCAAGCGACGAACCTGCATTTCCTGTGGAAGCAGCTACTATTGTATCATATCCTTTTTCCTTCGCATAGGCAGAAACAATGGAAGAAGCCCTGTCCTTGAAAGAAAATGTTGGATTCTGAGAATCATCTTTCAGGAAAAGATTGAAGGGCAATTCTCTATTATTTATCCTGTTAATGGCATATAGAGGAGTGTTCCCGATATGCAGGTTTGGGAGACTCTCTGTAGTTTCCACCGGAAGCAGATCCAGGTAAGTGTTATTCTTTAGTTGGGATAGAGTGATCCCATTACTGATCATTTCCTTATAATTATAAATGACCTTCAGAACTCCCAACAGAGGGATTTTACCTGAGTTCGATTCACTGCACGCAGGACAAAGATATGTTAGCTGCGACTCTTTATATAAAGTGCCGCAGTTAACACACTGGAAATGAAATTTGGCGGTTATCATATAATAGTTTATATCTCTGATTTATAAATACTCCTTCAACACTCCTGTTCTTTCATTGAACTCCATTATTTCTTCGTCCCATATGGAAATTTTGTCATATCGTGATTTCCAGTAGTTTTCATCGTACCATTGCGCATTCAATTCCTCAACGGTCTTCCCTTGCTGTTCAATCCATGTGAAATACTTGAGGTTGTGCATTCGCTTCTTCTCATAATAGTTCATTTCGATCATGTTGTCGGTACTCAATCCAAGCAAATCGGCTTCGAAACTCACGGTGGCATCCCTGGCTGTAAATTCTCCTTTGAGTTGTTTCTCTTCCACCAGCCTTGACTGATACATCTCCATTGAATCGGTAGCTACTGAGAACACAACATCATGTTCGTCCATTTCGAAATACCTGGCAAGTTTGATGGAGCCCATCAAATTGGCAATGGATGATATGCCTAAGAGGTTCAGATTATCTATCAATTCTGCGTTAATGCCTAATTCATTCTTAAGGTATTCTTTACCAGCATTCTCATTAAAGAGTCGCATTAACCTGATATTCGGATTATCATCAATTCCCGCTACCAAATCCATATTCTTAATATTGTGGATCCATGGTACATGCTTGTCGCCAATACCTTCAATGCGGTGTTCTCCAAACCCATTCTCCAACAATGTCGGGCATTGCAGGGCTTCTCCTGCGCATACCTTGATGCTTGGGAATACCCCTCTTAAATAATCAGCACTACCAAGCGTTCCGGCAGAGCCCTGGGTTAAGAATATGCCCGAAAAGCGGTCATGATCCCCTCTCAAGGAGTTGAAAACCTCTTCCATAGCCGGACCTGTAGTGGCGTAGTGCCACAAAGGATTTCCAATTTCTTCAAATTGATTGAGATTGACAATCTCATCACCTCGTTCGGCAAGCAGCTCCTTCACCTTGTCGTAAATCTCTTTTACATTACTTTCGGTGCCAGGAGTGGCAAATACTTCTGCCCCTACCTTATGTAACCAATCAAAGCGCTCCTTTGACATTCCCTCCGGGAGTACCGCAATGGACTCACATCCCAATAAATAAGAGTCGTAAGCTCCCCCACGACAATAGTTTCCGGTGGAAGGCCATAGGGCCTTTTGCCTGGTCGGATCAAATTTTCCAGTAACCAGTTTTTCAACCAGGGGACCGAAGGTAGCACCTACTTTATGGGCTCCGGTAGGGAAATACTTTCCTACCAGCAGAATGATCCGTGCTTTAACTCCGGTCAGCTCTGGTGGTATCTCCAAGAAATTTACATTTCCAAAACCACCCCCGAAATCAACAGGATCGTTTTTCCAATTGATGCGGAACAGGTTCAGTGAATTCAGATCCCACAAGCCAATATTCTTTAATGCAGCCTTTATCTTTTCCGGGATCAAATCAGGATTGCGCATCTGCTCGTAGGTTGGCAGAATAATGTGCCTCTCCTGACATCTTTTAATTGTATTCTTTAGTACTGCCTCGTTATTATTCATAATTCATTTTTATTATTATCCACAGGTAAGAAAGCAATGGCCCCCTTTAAAATAATTCTCATTTCTACGGCTATGGTTAAATCTAATTCAAAGTTAATTTCATCTTTCACTTTAGTATCGACAATTCTCAATTGATCGCTATCAAGCATCAGGATAGCATGCCGGGTTTCGAAACGTGTAAAATTTTTCAGTATGCTTAATTTGTACAGTTGTTTTTTGAAATAGCG
>JAUXCL010000199.1 GCA_030618905.1 Bacteroidales bacterium
AGCTCCTCCTCATAGATCTCCTGCACCTGCTCATAGGATATACCATAATTATATATACGCAGGTTATCAATGGCCCCGTTATAATTAAAGCCTGACTGGGATGGCAGGGATTGTCCCAATATCAGGTCATATGTTGTTGTATTTATTTGCCCTTGATAAGCTTTCACAGCATCCAGCTCACCGTTTAATAAGAGCTGGCATTCCGTTCCGTTATAGATGGCAACCAGGTGATACCAGGTGTTTTCTTCCAGCAATTCTTCAGAATCAATATCAACAATCCCTCCGGTACCGTTGACTGTGAACCGGATTCGCTTATCACCAATGGATATTTTCCAACGGGATGTCCAATTACCATGTGAGACAGGGTAGGCTTCACGGTCGTAGTGCTGGGCGATATTAAGCCAAAAACTCACTGAGATGCCATCCCGGAAATTTAATACATTTGTATTGTTTACTATTACATTACTGTTTGATTGATAAAATCTAATAGCACTTTCCGGTTCTTCGTGCATATCATTGACATACAATGTATTATACGGCGTTCCATGATTACCGAAACCACTATAATCCCAGGCCGAATTATTAAATTCATATTTAGCCACAAGCTCGCCACTTTGCCCTTGTGCCGGATCTTTTACCAGAACCAGGAGGCTGTCGACACTTGACGCCATATCAGAATCAGTTACCTTGCAGTATATATAATAATTACCTTGCCCGCCAGGTGCAGAATACAAAGCAGTGCTGTCGGATCCATTTATAGCACCGGCCTGGGCAGACCATTCAAAGCTCATTTCATCATCATTGGGATCAAAAGCATGGCAAATGACATCACTGCTTTCATTGATCTTGATAATTCGGGGATAGGCCTTGATAGCGGTGATGTGCGGAGGATAATTAATTTTCTGAACGACCTTTATGCTCATCGTATCCTGATCTGACAATCCACCCTGATCATTTACCTGGCAGGTGATGATATATGTTCCTGTGTCGGCAGGGGCCTGCCATGCTATTGAATCGCTGCCCGCAACCTGCACAGCATTTACCTGCCAGGCATACGAGAGGGTAGTGTTTTCAGGATCAACAGCAGTGCAATAAAAGGTCGTATGACTGTTGATAAGGATTATACTGTCTTTTGCAGCCAGGGATTTGATTCGTGGGGGGTAATTGGAAACGCTTTCTCCGGTATTAAAATCTATAATGGTATCATTTACATAAGCCTTGTTTAGATCATAAACGACATTGGAACCGGCTGGAATCAGGACTGTCATTAAAGCATTGTCCGAAACAATTAGCAGGTCTGCCATGCCAGTTAAGTTGCTGGCGATGATTTGATTAGAGACAGCGTCATAAATATCCCAGCTTCCTGCAGGCAATGTAACCGTGATGCTTTTATTCTCCTGGTGTGGATTGTAGTACAGATAAGTGATAAAGGCATCCGTACCATAATAATCTGTAGCCAGCATATCCAGTTGCAGGATACCCTCAATATTGGTTTCCTGAATGATGGCGCCCAGGATGCCCACATGGGATGAACCATAAAGTCCCAGGTTCGTCTGGGCCCATCCTCCTCCCATGGCATCACCTGTCCCATAAGGCCCGGCTGCCTGCTCGCGCAGTGCTTCATATGCAATAAAGGATTCAGGGTCATAAACTGCTGTCCAGTCCTCATTATCCTGCATGCCATCCGGGAGGAAATTCGAATAATATAAGCGGGAGGCATTAGCAACATTCAGCACCCATTTGCTTATTGCTCTGGCAAAGCGGTCATCATACCTGCACATGGGCACAAGGGCTCCCACATGTTCATAACCATTCATGTTAAATGCATAGCCGGGGAAGTCCTCGCGGGCTTCACCGATCAATCCGGATGCATCGATGCCTCCCCAGTTGCCGACGATGGCGCCCCATCCGCGAAGGTCTCCGACATCGAAGCACCAATTCAGCATTTTCTCAACATCATAGTCAGTTTTCAGCAAAGCATTCATTCTTGCAGCCATATAAACACCATAAGGAAGTTGTATTTCATAGGATGGATTATCTTCCCAATCGCTTAGAAACTCCAGGCACCATTCGGCTCCAATTCTATATTTTTCCTGACCTGTTTCCGAATAGGCATTAAATAGTATCCAGGCAATGGCTCCTGCCGCTTCGGGCTGTTTCACACCCCCTTCAAGCGGGGTCATGCTTGAAAGGCTGAAAGCCCTGTAATTCATGTAGGGCGCCTGCCATGGGACATTGCTGCCACCCATGACTTTCACAGCTTCCAGCCAGCGCTCGGCAATGGTAACAAACTGATAATCAAAATCACCCGTATGGGGATAGAGCTTGTTGAGCTGGTAAAAAAAGATGTTGGGCATGGTTTCATACCACCAATCATGGCCCGAAGAAGCAATTGGGCCATTGAGGTATACATTTTCTGCAGGGCGCCTGTTAAAGTACTCTTCACAATATAAAACCCAGTCATGACCGTATTGATTCGACTTATCGAGACCGACCAGGGATGCACCAACTACTGCGGGGATGACATTAATCGCTTCCATACCGGGAGGGTAGTTTGTACCTACGTATGATTGGATGCCAAAAGTTGGATGAGCAGGGTAATTGGTGGTAATGCTGACGATGCTTGATAATGGCAGGTGCAGCCCGGTAGCATCAAGATTAAACACCAGGGAATCATAAGCCATGCTCACTGCTTTCCAATCCCTCATCTCATAAGGTTGCGGCATGTCAGGCATTTGCTCAATGCGTGGGATGGTAATTTGTTGGGCATTAGAGGCAATAAACGCAAGGAGTAAAAACAGGAGTTGAGCAGTCGTATGTTTCATGCAGTAAAGATAAGCATTGAAAATTTCAGTTCACTGTTCACGGTATTATGATCTTCAACGATTGCGGATGAATTCTGATATTCAGCTTCTTTCCGAGCTTCCTGGCTTCGCCATCAATATTAACCCAGCGATTTTTCTTGGTGATCACTTTCAGCTTATTGGCCTGGTATATTTCCAGGTATTTGCTTTGGTCAAGCTTTCGCCAGTAAAGCAGGCTGGCCAGGTAAGGCAGCTCGATAATTGGCGGCTTCTTTGCGATACACACATCCAATAAGCCATCATCAACCCTGGCTCCCGGGGCGATGGCGGTGTTGTAGCCAAATTGGTTTGAATTGGCAAAGGTGATGAACAGGGCCTGCGTTTTTATCTGCTGATCCTTGAAGCTGATTTTGTAACGTTTCGGTTTGTAAGTAGGGTAGGTTTCAGTGACAATCTTCAGGTAGGAAAGGAATCCTCTGCGCTTTGTTTCAGAAAATTTTCTTGCTACAACCCCATCAAATCCTATACCCGCGATACTTACAAATAATTCATCATTGATGGTGCCTGTGTCAATCTTAACGACATTAGCTGTATTTATAATGTCAATTGCTTTTTCAAAATTTACCGGGATACTTAAATGATGAGCCAGACCGTTGCCTGATCCCCCGGGGATAATCCCTAAGGCCGTATCGGTATGCACCAGGCCTTTGGCAACTTCGTTGACGGACCCATCTCCACCCACGGCAACAACGATATTCATTCCCTGTTGAACGAAATTACGGCATAGCTCAGTTGCATGCCCCGGCCTCTGGGTAAAAGCAACATCATAATCAAATTTGTTGCTTAGTCTGGATTTGATCTGGTTGATGATCTTGTCTTTCTTAACAACACCAGAGATGGGATTGATGATGAATGCGATCCGTTGATTCATGTTCCAGGCTCAAGTTTCAAAGTTCATAATTATTATTTGAATTTAGTGAAAATTTTGATAATAATGCGTGAATTGTTGTCTTATAAGCGCAAATTTCCATTTTTTCTCTACTTTTGGTTTTATAAACCAAATTACTCCTGAGATGAAATGCACCCACAGAATTACCCTGCCTGCTATAATTATTATTTTATTTTTTTCAACTTTGAATCTGGCAGCACAGCTTAGCCATTATCTTCCTGAAAATATCCGCCTGTCATTCAATGGAAAATTCATTTCAGGGAGTATTCGAGGATGAATTACCGGAGCACCATTCATACAGGGACCTGCGTATGGAAGCTGCTCAAATCCTGGCGGGTGTTCATTACAGGCATGATGGTGTTTCCAAAGGAATCCTTAAAGTATATGATCTGAAAGGCCATACAATTGCTGAAGAAGACCATTCCGCAAAATTTTTCAAGACATTTGAAGCACCCCGATCAGATGCAATGGCGGCACCTGGAAGCTATGATCAGATACCCTGGCCCTTTGAGCCATTTGATGAGGTACATAAGGTGTGGAACCATTATGAGCAGCATATGGGAGATGGGTCCGGTGACTGGGGTTATCTGCACCAGGGACTGGACATTGAAGTTCCCGTTGATGAACCAACTTATGCGGTGGAGGCAGGATGGGTAAAACTGGTGCTTACGCTTGGTGGTGACGCATACTGGCGCGTTGCAGTCAGCCCCGTACAATCATCGGGTTATTCAGATGGCTGGCTATATGCTCACCTTGTTGAGAGCAGCATACAGGTTGATGTGGGCGATTATGTGGAGGTGCATGATTATATCGGTGATATTATTTATTGGACTACAGATTGGGGACATATTCATTTTGTTAATATCCGGGACCAGGGCGATGTATGGTA
>JAUXCL010000193.1 GCA_030618905.1 Bacteroidales bacterium
AAGTTGATGAGCAAATCAATGTTAAAGGATGGGTCAGGACAAAACGGGAAAGTAAAAATGTTGCTTTCATTGCTTTAAATGATGGCACAACGATCCATAACATACAAATTGTGATCGATGTTAACCATATTGATGAGGGTACCCTCAATAATATACATACTGGTGCATCATTGTCAGTTGATGGCATATTGATTGAGTCGCAAGGTAGCGGTCAACGGGTTGAGGTGCATGCGGATAAAGTGGAAGTTTTAGGCAAGGCAGACCCTGATGAGTATCCCTTGCAACCCAAAAGACATAGCCTTGAGTTTTTGCGTGAAAAAGCGCATTTGAGATTCAGAACCAATACCTTTGGCGCCATTACACGCATCAGGCACGGAATGATATTCGCCATTCATAAATATTTTAATGACGAAGGTTTCTATAATATCCATACCCCTATCATTACAGGTTCAGATGCCGAGGGAGCTGGAGAAATGTTCAGGGTGTCAGTGCTGGATCCTATAAACCCCCCACTGACAGAAGATGGAAAAGTTGATTATACCCAGGATTTCTTCGGTAAAGAAACCAATCTGACTGTTTCAGGACAGCTGGAGGCTGAGCTGGCCGCCCTGGCCATGTCGAAAGTATATACATTTGGCCCGACTTTCCGTGCTGAAAATTCCAATACCTCAAGACACCTCGCTGAATTTTGGATGATTGAACCGGAAATGGCCTTCTACGATATCAATGATGACATGGACCTTGCCGAAGATATGCTTAAATACGTGATAAAGTATATCCTTGATAATTATTCCGATGATCTTAAGTTCCTGGATAAGCGTTTTTCAGATGAAGAGAAAAATAAGAAAATGGAAGAGCGCTCTTCCATGGGACTGATAGAACGCCTTGAATTTGTGCTGAATAATGACTTTGAAAGGATAACTTATACTGAAGCATACGACATTCTGAGAAATTCAAAGCCGAACAAAAAGGGAAAATTCCAGTTTCCGGTTGATCAATGGGGAGCCGATTTCCAAAGCGAGCATGAAAGATACCTGGTTGAGAAACATTTTAAAAAGCCGGTAACTGTTATCGACTACCCCAAAGAAATCAAAGCTTTTTATATGAAGCAAAATGATGATGGCAAGACCGTAAGGGCCATGGATGTTTTATTTCCCCAGATTGGTGAGATCATCGGAGGCTCCCAGCGGGAAGAACGCTATGATCATTTGTATAGGCGCATGAAGGAAATGAATATTCCTGAAAAGGAATTATGGTGGTATCTTGAGACAAGAAAATTTGGGACTGTAGAACACAGTGGCTTCGGATTAGGCTTTGAAAGATTGATGCTTTTTGTTACCGGTATGGGAAATATCAGAGATGTTATACCTTTCCCAAGAGCACCGCAAAATGCAGAATTTTAGTGTGATTTTCTCATTTTTATAAAAATTGCATTTTTACAGGATATTTATTAACTTCGGGAAAACATCCGGATGTTTTCAATAGAAGCAGTGAACTTATTATGCTAAATCAACGACTTCAACAAAAATTATTACAAAAACTATCTCCACAGCAGATCCTGTTGATGAAACTGCTGCAAATTCCTTCCATTGCCCTGGAACAGCGCATAAAGCAGGAAATTGAAGAGAACCCTGCCCTGGAAGAGCTAAATGAGAATGAGGAAAATGTCGAAAATGAAGATACTCCTGATGATGAGTTTCAGGATGACAGTGATATAGCAGAGGAAGGGGAGGAATATGATAGTAGCGAGGACGAATTTGACCTGAGCGATTACCTGGATGATGATGAGATCCCGTCTTATAAACTCAGTTCAGGAAATCAATCAGGTGATGATGAAAGGAGGGAAATTCCGTTTGCCTCCGCAATAAGCTTTCATGACTTTTTATTATCACAGCTTGGCCTGCGGAATATTGATGAACAGGAAAGGATCATTGCTGAAAATATCATTGGCAACCTTGATGATTCAGGCTATCTGAGCCGGGACATCAACGCCATGGTGGATGATTTGGCTTTCTCTCAGAACATCCATACAAATCCGGATGAGATATTGCGGGTGCTGGAGATCGTACAGGAGCTGGATCCTGCCGGCGTCGGGGCACGGAATTTACAGGAATGTTTGCTGATACAACTGAGAAGGAAAGACACACACCAGGAATCCATTAAAAATGCCATTCAGATCCTTGATAATTATTTCGCGGAATTCACCAAAAAGCATTATGAGAAGATCATCAAAAGGGCAAAATTGTCGGAGGCCCAACTTAAAGAGGCTATTGGTGCTATCCTGAAGCTGAACCCGAAACCGGGTAATTCAATGAGCGAGACGGTTAAAACAAACCAATATATCATCCCGGATTTTATCGTTCACAATAATAATGGGCAGTTAGAGCTGACATTGAATTCCAGGAACACTCCGGAACTGAGGGTGAGCAGGACCTATGTCGACATGATGGAAGCCTATGCAGAGAACAAAAAAAACCGTAAGAAAAAGGATGCTTTTCTGTTTGTAAAGCAAAAGATTGATTCGGCCAAATGGTTTATGGAAGCCATTAGGCAACGGCAGAATACCTTGTTTATGACCATGAATGCCATCATGGAATACCAAAGAGGATATTTCGTTTCAGGCGATGAGACTGACCTGAGACCCATGATCCTGAAAGATATTGCAGAACTCGTCAACCTGGACATTTCAACCATCTCCAGGGTAGCAAACAGCAAATATGTACTTACCCCTTTTGGAACCTTCCTGCTGAAAAGCTTTTTTTCGGAGTCGATGCAGACAGAAACCGGAGAAGAAGTCAGTACACGTGAGATCAAGAAGATCTTATCTGAATGTATTGAACAGGAAAGTAAAAAAAAGCCATATACTGATGAGCAGTTGACAGAAATGCTTACAGAACGGGGTTATCATATTGCCCGCAGGACAGTTGCCAAATACCGGGAGCAACTGAATATCTCCGTGGCCCGCCTGAGAAAAGAATTAACCTGATGGAAACTAAATTTGCCAAAGTTATTTCTGCCATTTTCCAACCTTTGTTGATCCCAACTTATGGCTTTATCATCCTGTTTAGCCTGACTGCATTTTTTTCACTGGCAATCAACCCTTCAGCAAAGTGGATGATCATGGGAATTGTCTTCCTGACTACTTTCCTGTTTCCCGCACTGATGATACTTTTCCTCCTGAGAATGGGTGTGATTACTTCATTAAACCTTAGAAACCGGCAGGAAAGGGTGCTGCCCTTCCTGATTGCAGGTACTTTTTATTACCTGGCTTATTACATGCTTAAACAGTTGCAGATTTCCCCGATCTATAATTATTTTATGATCGGTACTACCTTCGTGATTGTTGTTTCCATGCTCATTAACTTCTTCTGGAAGATCAGCATCCATATGATCAGCCTCGGTGGTTTGCTTGGGGCTTTTCTGGGCTTGTCTTTTGTGATGATGATTGATATGACCCCTCTGTTGATACTGATCATATTCGTTAGCGGAATGGTGGGATTCTCCCGCCTTCAACTTAAAGCACACACACCTGCACAAGTATATTCCGGTTTCATCGCAGGCTTGCTGGTGATGTTGAGCCTGTTTATATTCCTGTAAACTTTACTTGAGAGATTCCGGATTGCCTTATTGATAAGGGATCAGTGCAATACCCACTGAAATTGGATACAATTCAGGTCCTCTGTCCTTTTTAAATGTATTGGATAGACAGAAGTAGCCGAAGACATTTACCCATTTATAACCAAAACGTACTGTTGGGCCATAACTGAGTGTTTCAAGCTGATTAACACTTTTGCTTTTTACTTTTACCTCTACACCATCATCGCTTAGCCGCTCTCCCTTATATTTGATCTTGCTGTCATATAAGAAGCTGGCTTTGAAACCAAAGGCCATCCTGAACCCTGATTTGGACCTGTATCTGAATTCAAAGGGAATATCAAAATAAGATAATTGCAACTTTGATTTTTTATAACTGATGCTGTCGCCAATAGGAACAAATGAAATGGAATCAGCCTTGATATCCGGGATTACTGTGTTGCTGAAAAGATTGTGAAAACTGGTGCCGATACCGATTGCCATACTGACGCCGCCTTTACCAATACGGTGATTGTACATCAGGCTAACCTGAAATCCCTGATTAATAGTCCTGGCATCCATCCCCTCCGGGAGATCCTGCCATATATCGGTAAAAAACCCTAAGCCAAGATCAAATTTCTTATAAGTGCTTTCTTTGGCTTTTTGGGCAAGGAGACTGCTGCTTATCAACAGAAATAAGGACAGCACAACAATTTTTTTCATATTAATGATTCAATTAATGAATGAAGCAAAGATACGATATATATTATATTCTGACCTGACAATTACCGGATAATGCGACATAAAGGGGTAATAACACCCATTGACTTCAGCTCGTTTTCATGCTTACTTTGCAATAGGAATTGACCAATTATTAAGATGGCGCATATTCCAAACCTCTAAACCCAGGTCTATATAAATTATACCCCAAGTGCTTTTTGCTCTTGGGGTTTGATCTTTACAGGCCTTTTACAATTATTCAGATACAAATTTTTGAGAGATTACCATGGATTCTCAAAATCCCTGGAGGTATAAATGTGATTCCGGGAAATGAAGTAGGAATCATCATTCCCCGGTATTACCGTCAAAGGGTTTTGCAAGAAGAATTTTTGCAGACTGGCAATAGGAGTGAGGATCAGCAAGTATGCTCCTGTTTAACAAAGCATTGGGGCCAAACTCCATCCTCCCATGGAAGAATTCAATAA
>JAUXCL010000097.1 GCA_030618905.1 Bacteroidales bacterium
AATACCGGACTCCCGCTATGATTGTGGGTGCCAAACTGGCAGAAAAGTTGAATGCCAGGTTAGGATCAAAAATTGTAATCACCATACAAAACATTGACAATGAGATCTCCTATGGCTTATACCGGGTATCTGGTATTTACAAAACCAGCAATACGATGTTTGACGAAATGCATGTTTTCGTCCGGAATGAAAGCCTGGTATCCCTGATCGGGATTGATGCTGAAGACGCCTCAGAAATAGCCATTCTGCTGGAAAATAACGATTTAACCGACAATATAACTTTGGCTGTGAAAGATAAATTAGATGGTTTGAGTGTCAGGTCATGGAAAGAAGTGGATCCTGCATTGCTGGCTTTTCTTGCCATGATGGACCAGTTTGCTTATATCCTGGTGCTCATCATTCTGCTTGCCCTTACATTTGGCATAGTCAACGCCATGCTGATGTCAGTACTTGAAAGAAGCAGGGAGATCGGAATGCTGATGGCCCTGGGGATGAATCGCAGAAGGATATTTCTGATGATCGTGATGGAAACTATATTCATGTCCTTAACAGGAGCCATAATAGGTATTGTGTTGAGCGTAGTATCTATCAGTTTTACAGGTCTGTACGGTATCAACTTTGCCAGTTGGGCCGAGGGGCTTGAGGCTTTTGGGTACACCGCATTTGTATATCCTCAAATCGAAACAGCTTTTTATATTACGATAGGTATCATAGTAGTCATCACAGCTGCATTGGCGTCCATATGGCCGGCCAGGAAAGCTTTGAAAATAAACCCGGCATCAGCCATCAGGGAAGACCTATAAAAGATGAAAATAAAAAACCCATATCTGTTCATTCTTTTGGCCCTGTTTATTGGACTGGAATGTTATGCCCAGCAAAGGACCTGGGATGAAGAGAAGTACGAGGGATACCGTGAACGCCTGCGTTTGCATTTCATGGCAGGTATCGGACCTGAAATGGGCATGAGTATCCCGGCCATGTCCTGGGATACGGTAAATGGCATTGTGAAATGGTCAGACTGTACCATTGACCATGGCCATTACCTCAGTGTTCTGGGCTCTGAATATAAGATCCTGTCGGCGCAAGGAAAAGGCACAGATGAGACTGTCAGAGAGTTGTTCTACGCATTATACGCTTTGAACCGGCTCGACTATTTTGCGGAATACTATTTTGACGGAGAAAAAAGCCTCAATGGTTTTTTTGTCAGGGATGATGTTTCCGAAGACTCGCTGGACATGGAAGAGGTACTTGCACGCCTGAATGAGAACTTACCTTATTATATGATTGATTCCCTGGCATCCGATTATATGGAAGCTGAACCCAGGCTGAAAGAAGAAAGCCTGGATCAGGCCATTATGTTGATTACGGGATTGGGCATGGTGATTCAATGTGTCCCACCAGAGCTGGTGTATTATGAAGGCCGTAACCCTTTGCCATTCCAGGACTTTGAATTGTCCATTCAACAGGAAGCTGAAAATATCATCACGCGTATTGTAAATTACATGAAGGAAGGTGATACTGTTGTTGTCGGGCTCAATATTAATGATCCCAATTTATTGGGAGTCCAGGGCCTGAACTGGGATTTCATCATCAAGAATCCGGTGACTTACGAGGAAGTATTTCGTGGCGCTAATGCTTTCTTTTTATCCACAGGTATTGTTGGCAGCAAATATTGGCTAACGGGTCAGGAGTCTCCCACCACCGATACCTTTAATCAGCAAACTGCTTTGGGTGTATTTTTGGCACTGGAGAACCTGATTTTACCAAATTTTCAGGATTTGAAAGTGCTCAATCTGGATGCCATGTCGAATATTTGGCCTGAAGGCATGCAGCAAGATACCTCATTCACAAATTATAATGCTCAAATAATTGGGCCCAGGTCACAAACTCAAGGCTACGAATGGGTACCCATGTTGCACCAGGTAGTATTTGGAAGCCGGAATTACCTGATGAGCGCTGTGCCACCTGACACCTTATATTACAATGACCCTGAAGGATACTATGAATACTTGCTGAACATGGCTCCTGAAGAAGGACCATACAATTATAATGATAGTATTTATCCGAACTGGGAGTGGTCATCCACATCCCGCACCATACACCCTGAACGGCGGGGACAACTGAACACCGCCTTTACCGGTCATTATAATGGTCTGGATTACATGCTTTTCCGGAATCTACTCGTCTTAAATTTCCAATTACCAGTGATGATACCTGAACCGGAGCAAGGCCATGTTCATATTTACCCCAATCCAAGTTCCGGAGAGATCTGTATTGATCTTGATCCAAATACATCTAAAACTGCCATCAGGATAATCAATTCCTCTGGTCAATTGGTTTGGAGCCAGGAGCAAATTAAGAATCACCATAATCGGGTCAATTTAAGTAATCACCCGCCCGGCATCTATATTGTCCAGCTGGTGAGTAATCATAAAATCAAACAATATCAAAAAATAATCATCCTATAAATCCATAATAAAATGGCTGTAATAGAAGTTAAAAATCTGCACAAAGTCTACAAGGAAACCAAGATCCCGGTTTATGCTGTAAACGGGATTGATATAAACTTTGAAGAAGGCGAATTTACGGCAGTTGTAGGACCATCCGGGTCGGGGAAAACCACCTTTCTCAATATGGTTGGCGGCCTGGATAAACCCTCTGAAGGTGAAGTAATTATCGATGGCACCAATATCTCAACATTGAGATCCGGGAAGTTGATAGATTTCAGGTTGCATAATATCGGCTTTGTATTTCAGTCTTATAACCTGATCCCTGTGCTGACTGCCATGGAGAATGTCGCTTTTATCATGCAATTGCAAGGTTGGTCAAAAGAGAAACGCAAACAAAGGGCTAAGGAGTTGTTGGAAAATGTAGGCATAGGCGATAAACTGGATAACCGGCCCGGCAATTTGTCGGGTGGTCAGCAACAGCGCGTTGCCGTGGCAAGGGCATTGGCAACAAAACCCAAGTTTATCCTCGCTGATGAGCCCACGGCAAACCTGGATTCAAAAGCTACAAGAGAATTACTGGACATGATGCAAAAGATGAATGAAGAATCTAAGATCACATTTATCTTTGCCACTCATGACCAGCGTGTGATGGACAAAGCCAGGCGAATTGTGACTATCGATGATGGAAAAGTGGTCAGCGACATCTCAAAATAATTGCGATCAATCATGAAAAAGGTAATCCTAAGCGGCTTTTTTGCCATGCTGATCACACTTTCTGTTGCCCAGCAAAAGCAAAGGAAGTATACCCTGAATGGATACCTTGAAGGAATGGGAACAGTCTGGATCCAGGATTTTGACAGGCAGTGGTATACCATGAGCACCATTACCAACAGGTTGGATTTCAGATGGTATCCTCATCAAAACCTGGACATACATATCGGGATGAGGAATATCATCAATTTCGGACAGATGGTATATGAGTTTTATCCCCATTATCATGATGTTGCCGTGTTTGATTTCGGATGGGCAGATATGACCTACAGCCTGGTCAATGACAGTTCCGTTTTTATGTTCACCAATTTTGACAGGGCCAATATCAGATACAATAAAGGAAATTTTGAGACCATTATCGGTCGTCAGCGTATCAACTGGGGATTGAATATGGTTTGGAACCCCAACGACATCTTTAACACCTATAATTACTTCGATTTCAATTACATAGAACGGCCGGGCTGTGATGCCATCAGGGTACAATACTACACCGGAATGGTTTCCTCCATTGATGCAGGATTCAAAGTTGACCACAGGGGAAAAATTACAGGTGCGGCCATGTACAAATTTAACCATTGGAATTACGATTTGCAGTTCCTGGGGGGATATATGACAGGAGATGTAGTCCTGGGTACCGGGTGGTCGGGACAGATCCATGGTGCCGGGTTCAGCGGGGAACTATCTTATTTCCATTCAGCTGAAAATTTCGGCGACTCAACAGGAGAGATTGTAGCCTCGATTGGTTTTAATTATGCTTTCCGCAACGGACTCAGACTGGATTTTTCAACCCTGCTGAATACTGCAGGTACCACAGGTCCGGCGGGGATCGGACCTGCACTCATTGTAAGAAGGGAAATTTCCGCAAAGACATTCAGCAGGGCCAGGCATACGCTCTTTGGGTCAGCGACCTACCAGGTCTCCCCTTTGATTTTGGCTACACTGGCCGGTATGTGGAACCCAAATGATAAATCTACCTTCGTTGGTCCTTCAATCGAGTTCTCCCTTACCCAGAACATCTCCCTCCTTGGATTGGCACAAATTTTCATCGGAAATCCGGGCACTGAATTTGGTGGCTACGGAAGCATGTACTTTTTACGCCTGAAATGGTCGTTTTAAGTGAAAAAAAAATATTTTATATTGTATATATCAAAAGAAAATTCTAATTTTGCAGCCCTAAAATAAAAAACTGATAATAGTTATTATGTATTTAACAGCGGAGACAAAGAAAGATTTTTTTAAGGAATATGGGAAATCAGAGTTTGACACAGGTTCTGCAGAAGGGCAAATAGCATTATTCACATTTCGCATCAAGCATCTTACCGAACACCTGAAAGCAAACAAAAAGGACAATGTCACCAAGCGTTATCTTGTATTGATGGTTGGTAAAAGAAGAAGATTGCTGGATTATTTAAAGAAAAAAGACATTGAAAGGTACAGGGCAATTATCAAGAGGCTAGGTATCAGGAAGTAAAAAATATTTATTACACCAGAAAAGGCAATTCACATTGCCTTTTTTTATATTTCAGATAACAACATTCATTTAATATATTTAAAATGACCAATAAAGGAATTGTGAAATCGTTCCCACTAGATGATAAAAGGACGATTTCAATTGAAACAGGACGGCTGGCAAGACAAGCAGATGGATCTGCAGTAGTTAAGTTCGGCAATACTATGATCCTCGCTACTGTGGTAGCAAGGGAAGAAGCAGCTGAGCATATTGATTTTATGCCACTAACCGTAGAATACAAAGAAAAATACGCCGCTACCGGGAAGTTCCCCGGAGGTTTCTTTAAAAGAGAAGCCCGGCCATCAGAACATGAAATATTAATCTCCAGGCTCGTCGACCGTGCCTTAAGGCCTTTATTTCCGGATGATTATCGTTGCGAAACACAGGTGATGATCACATTGATTTCCGGAGATAAAGATGATGCACCTGATGCATTGGCAGCGCTTGCTGCTTCTTCTGCATTGGCAGTATCAAAGATACCTTTTAATGGTCCGATTTCTGAAGTCAGGGTTGCAAAGATCAACGGTGATTTTGTAATCAACCCATCCATATTGGAACAAAGCGAGGCCAGCCTGAATATGATTGTGGCTGCTACAATAGATAACATTTTAATGGTGGAAGGTGAGATGAAGGAAGTCAGTGAAGAAGAGATGCTGGAAGCCATCAAAGTAGCCCACGAAGCTGTAAAAACACAGTGCAAAGCCCAGATAGAACTTGCTGATATGGTTGAAGGCGCTGCTGACAAACGTGAATTTGATGAAGAAATTGTTGATGAAGAACTCAAAGAAAAGCTAATTGCTGAGACCGGAGATAAGGTATATGAAATTGCCCGTGCCTTCATCAGTAACAAGCATGAAAGAGGCGTAAAATTTAAAGAGGTCAGGGACGAATTTATTGAGCAGATCCCGGAAGAAGAACAAGAAGAAAAAGTACCATTGGTGAAGAAGTATTTCCACGACCTGCATAAGGATGTGGTCAGGAAAATGGTGCTTAATGAAAGGATCAGGCTTGACGGGAGGAAACTTGATGAGATCAGGGATATTTGGTGTGAGGTAGATTACCTGCCTGCCGCCCATGGATCTGCCATCTTTACCAGGGGTGAAACTCAATCACTGGTAACGACTACCCTTGGCACTAAGCTTGACGAGCAAGTGATTGATGGAGCCGTAATTGAAGGCAAGAGTGATTTTATCCTGCATTATAATTTCCCGGGATTTTCAACCGGAGAAGTAAAGCCTATCAGGGGCACCAGTAGAAGGGAAATCGGACATGGAAACCTGGCAATGAGGGCATTGAAGAATATGATACCTGACGGGGAAGACAATCCTTATACCATCAGGTTGGTTTCTGATATCCTTGAATCCAACGGATCATCATCAATGGCTTCTGTATGTGGCGGAACACTGTCGCTGATGGATGCCGGAGTTAAGATACATAAACCTGTTTCAGGTATCGCCATGGGACTGATCTCAGACGCTGAGAACGGAAAATATGCCATTTTATCTGATATCCTGGGTGATGAAGATCACCTTGGTGATATGGACTTCAAGGTAACCGGAACAAAAGATGGTATTACCGCCTGTCAAATGGACATTAAGGTTGACGGCCTGCCATATGAGATACTTCAAGAAGCATTGGAACAAGCCAGGAAAGGCAGGTTGCACATCCTGGATGTGATGAAAGAAACAATTGCAGAACCAAGGGAAGATTATAAGCCCCATGTACCAAGGATAGAAAAGATGATCGTCCCCAAAGAATTCATCGGTGCCATCATCGGACCATCAGGAAAGATTATCCAGGAGATCCAAAAGGAAACCAATACCACCATTGTTATTGAAGAAGAAGGAGAAAATGGTATTGTGGATATTGTTTCCAGCGATAAAGAATCCATTGTTGCAGCAAAAGAATGGATCCAGAAGATCGTAGCAGTTCCGGAAGTAGGAGAAATTTATGAAGGTACAGTCAAAACCATTACCACTTTTGGTGCCTTCATCGAAATATTACCTGGAAAAGATGGTTTGCTTCACATTTCAGAAATTGACTGGAGAAGGTTAAAAACTGTTGAAGAAGTACTTAAGGAAGGCGAAAAGGTAAAAGTCAAACTCATAGGTGTTGACAATAAAACCGGCAAACTTAAATTATCCCGCAAAGTATTGCTGCCAAACCCACATAAAGAGGAGAATTAATGTAACTAATTTGACTGATCTATCGTAAGAATTCAAGCAAAACAAACACACACAGAGCTTTTGAACTAATTGATAATCAGAAGTTCTACTACATTACTAGAGTTTACTACAATCTGTTTAGGTTGTTTATTGCGATCCAAATGAAACCCAAATTATTAATCAAACAATTCCTATGAGGCAGTTAAAGATTACGAAACAGGTTACTAACAGGGAAACAGCTTCACTCGATAAATACTTACAGGAAATTGGTAAAGTTGAGCTTATCACCGCAGAAGAAGAAGTTGCTCTGGCCCAGCGTATCAAGCAAGGGGACAAAACTGCCCTTGAGAAGCTGACCAAAGCCAACTTAAGGTTCGTGGTTTCTGTATCCAAACAATATCAAAATCAAGGACTTAGCCTTCCCGACCTGATCAATGAAGGCAACCTGGGATTGATCAAAGCCGCACAGCGTTTTGATGAAACCCGGGGATTTAAGTTCATTTCCTATGCTGTATGGTGGATCCGTCAATCCATTCTTCAGGCATTGGCTGAGCAATCCAGGATTGTCAGGTTACCTCTGAATAAAATAGGTTCCATTAATAAGATCAACAAGGCCTTTGCCAAGTTGGAACAGGCCAAGGAACGGGAACCAAACATTGAAGAGATAGCCGACATGCTTGAGATTCCGGAGAATGAAGTCAAGGAATCCATGCGAAATTCCGGACGCCATGTTTCTATGGACGCACCACTGGTTCAGGATGAAGACAACAACATGTATGATGTGTTGAGAAGTGATGAAAACACAACTCCTGAAACAGAATTGCTTTATGATTCATTGCGGAAGGAAATCGACAGGGCAATTTCTACGCTGACACCCCGTGAAGCAGATGTGATCCGCTTGTATTTTGGCTTAAACAGCAAGCACCCTATGACATTGGAAGAGATCGGAGAAAGATTCGACCTGACCAGGGAAAGGGTGCGGCAGATAAAGGAAAAGGCCATTCGACGGTTAAAGCATACATCGAGAAGTAAAATATTAAAAACATATCTTGGTTAAAATAAAAGCGGATTCACATCCGCTTTTTTTATTACTTTTAGCTTCCAAAAAACAAAGCCCATGAGTCCCCTGATCGCTCCTTCCCTCCTATCCGCCGACTTTTCCAACTTGCAAAAAGACATCGAAATGGTGAACGCCAGCCAGGCCGACTGGTTTCATATCGATGTGATGGATGGGGTTTTCGTGCCCAATATTTCTTTCGGTTTCCCGGTAATCAAATTCATTAAAAAGTATGCTCAAAAACCATTGGATGTCCATTTGATGATCATCAAGCCTGATCGTTATATCCAGGCTTTCAGGGATGTGGGTGCAGATATCCTGACTGTTCACTACGAAGCCTGTAATCACCTTCACCGCAGTATTTATGCCATCAAAGATACCGGCATGAAAGCAGGAGTTGTCCTGAACCCTCATACTTC
>JAUXCL010000006.1 GCA_030618905.1 Bacteroidales bacterium
ATCTATGATACCTTGTGGGATTTCAACAGAAGAGAATATAACCCTTATATTGCAAATGTAACTGATGCAATTTATGATATTTACCCGGATAATTCTTTCTACCGTACCAAGGACGATCTTCAGTTATTGGGCGGTAAAGTAAACGGACAACAACCCGATGGCATTTATGGTATGTGGTCCAGCCCGGGAACAGTCTCCAATGGTTATAATGTATATGACAATACCCAGCTAAGCATACAGGCCTCCGGTGCCATGGACCTTGGCAACAACGAAATCAAATTTGGGTTCCAGTATGAGCAAAGATTTGACCGTGGCTATGGATATAATCCGATGGCCATGTGGACTGTCATGAGAGATGAAACCAACTGGCAGATCCGTGAGCTGGATCTGGAGAATCCCATGCCGGTTTACCGTGATGGTGTATTTATGGATACAATTGAATATGTCAGAAGGTATGACCCCAATGTTCAATTCTTCTTTGATAAGAACCTCAGGAAAAAACTTGGCTTACCTGTAAACGGTCTTGACTTCATTCAGATCGACTCCTACGACTATAACAATAATTCGATCACCTATTATGATGCTGCAAATAAAGCACATACCATTACATTGGATAGTGAACTGTTTGACATCGACATGTTTAGTGCAGATGAGCTGTTGAATGATGGTAATTCTTATGTGGCTTACCGCGGTTATGACTACAAGGGTAATAAACAATCCGGCAAACCGACATTTAATGACTTCTGGTATCAGAAAGATGAAAATGGAAATTATACCCGTGCGATTGGCGCTTTTGAGCCTATTTATATGGCCGGTTATATCCAGGATAAATTTGCATTTAAAGACCTGATTTTTAATATTGGTATTCGTGTTGACAGGTACGATGCCAACCAATCTGTGCTTGCTGACCCCTACTTGTTTTACACAGCATACGAAAGGGCAGCACCAGAAACACAGGAACTGGTCCAGAAAATGGGAGGCAATTATTCCATCCCTTCAAACATAGGAGAGGATTATGTTGTATATGTTGACAATGCCAGCAATCCCACATTGATTACCGGATTCCGTAGTGAAGATGTCTGGTACACTGCTGAAGGTACAGAGATCCAGGATCCCAATATTCTGGATGTCGGGTCAGGAGTATCACCTTACCTGAAGAATCCAAATTCACCAACAACAGAGGTTGCAGCTTTCAAAGATTATGAACCCCAGGTTAATGTAATGCCCAGGATTTCATTCTCATTCCCCATCTCTGATGTTGCATTGTTTTTTGCCCATTATGATGTACTGACACAAAGGCCTACTGGGAACTCATACTCAGACCCAAGAATATACTACTTCTTTAATAATATTGGTGGTACGATTAACAACCCAGCACTGAAACCTTCCAAGACCATTGACTATGAATTAGGATTCCAGCAAAAGCTGACCAATTCTTCCTCTCTGAAACTTTCTGTATTCTACAGGGAGATGAGGGACATGATCCAGATATACCGTTTTAACGGTGCTTATCCTAAGGATTATTCATCCTATAACAATATAGACTTTGGAATTACAAAAGGTTTGACCATCGCTTACGACTTGAGAAGAAGCGGCAATACCAGGATTACTGCTTACTATACACTGCAATTTTCCGATGGTACCGGATCTTCATCTACTACCGCTGCTGCATTGGTCAATGCAGGTTTGCCGAACCTGAGGACAGAGTTCCCATTAGCATGGGACCAAAGGCACCAGTTCAATGTTTTCTTTGATTACCGTTATGCCGATGGCAAAAATTATACAGGACCCGTTATCCAGCGCAGGAAATCAGGAAAGACACCTGTACAGGTACTCAACAATACAGGTGTCTCATTTACCCTCAACGGTGGTTCAGGAACACCTTATACCAGGTCGCGTAATATCTACTCCCAGCTTTCCGGTGGAACAAGATTAGTGAGAGGTACTTATAACGGATCAAGACTGCCATGGCAATTCAGGATTAACTTTGTCATCGACAAAGACATTGTCTTCAATATAGGTAAAGGAGAAAACAAAAGGCCAGGCGGCCTGAACATTTATTTCCGTATTAATAATTTACTCAATACCAAGAACGTAATTAACGTTTACCCGGCAACAGGTAACCCGGATGATGACGGTTATCTGGCTGCAGCTGAATGGCAAAGGGAAATCAACGACAAATTGGATCCACAGGCATTCCGTGATCAGTATTCAATATTAATTGATTCTCCTTTTAATTATAGTCGCCCAAGAACGATTCGTTTCGGCGTCATCTTCTCATTCTAACCAATCTACACAAGTGAAGATGTGTTAAATTGATAAACAACAAACAATAAGATGATCATGAAGAATATATTCCAATTTCTGTTAATCACAATCTTTTGTATTATCCTGGTTGATTCCGCAAATGCAGAAAAGTTTGTCGGAGATGCTGGCAATAAGAGTACCAGTAGCATAAAGCAAACAGCTGCCGGATGTACTGCTGCATCAGGCTTCCGATACTTAGATATTAATAATATAAGGGGGCGTGTCAATACCGGAGGTGATATGTGGTGGGACCTTGATGGTCTTGCTAAGTATTTTATTCCGAAAGAAGGGACTGCCACTTCATTGTTCTCCGGAGCCTTGTGGATTGGTGGTACAGATGTCAACGGCCAGTTAAAGCTTGCCGCCCAAAGGTACAGGCAGGTTGGAATCGATTATTGGCCCGGGCCGCTTACCGTAGATGGTTTAGCAGCCGTTGATGAAGAAACATGTGCTTTCTATGACCACCACACAGTGATTACCAGGGTACAGGTTGATCAATTCCTGCAGTGGTGGAACAGTGATAATAAGAACGAAGAATTCCCTGATTATACTATTCCGGAAGTCTTCTTTGAATATCCCGCCCATGGTGATATTTCCAAACATCAAAGTTATTACCTGGCTCCTTTTAAGGATGTAAATGGTGATGGGGATTATGATCCTAACCAGGGTGATTATCCTTATTATGACATTGAAAATGAACTTTGTCCGATCAACTTTGTCAATGATCCTAATTATGTGCCAGAAAGGACAATGGAAGAAGACCTTACAGAATATCCTATTCCTCTTGTTGGAAGTATCCTGGTTGACCAGGTGCTTAAGGGTGATCAAACCCTTTGGTGGGTATTTAACGATAAAGGTAATATCCATACAGAAACACAGGGTCAGCCGATCGGTATGGAAATCAGAGCCCAGGCTTTTGCATTTGCTACCAACGATGAAATCAATAACATGTCATTTTACAGTTATGAGATCATCAACCGTTCCACATTCACCCTGGAAGATACTTATATGTCACCCTGGTGTGATACCGACCTTGGATATGCCTGGGATGACTATGTAGGTTGTGATGTTGGCAGGGGACTTGGATATTGTTATAATGGTAATGCTGTTGATGGAAGCGGTGAGCCTGAAGCTTATGGCGATCAGCCACCAGCCATTGGTGTTGACTTCTTCCAGGGTCCATATATTGACCCTGACAACAGGGATAACCCAGCATTTACCGGAGACTGTTCTATCCTGAATTCACCATACAGATGGGACCCGATGGCCATCAACGGAGTTAACTTTGGAAACGGCATTGATGACGATGAACGTTTTGGTATGCGTGCCTTCGTATATCATAATAATAGTGGTGGTGTTCAGGGAGACCCCCAGGTTGCCGCCCAATATTATAATTACCTGAGAGGCTATTGGAAAGATAACAACCACATGGTTTATGGAGGTAATGCCCACCCGAATAACCCGAATACCTTAGATATTGAATGTCTGTTTATGTTTCCTGGCAATTCTGACCCCTGTAACTGGGGAACAGATGGTAATCCACCGGGGCCATTTAACCAAAGTGGTAACTACTGGACAGAAGAAACAGTGGATAACGCACCTGATGACAGGCGTTTTATGCAGTCTGCAGGTCCTTTTACACTGAAACCAGGAGCCGTAAATTATATTACTGTTGGTATTCCCTGGGCAAGGGCCATCTCCGGAGGACCATGGGAAGCTGTTGAATTGCTCAGAAGGGTTGATGACAAATGTCAGAAACTATTTGACAACTGCTTTAAAGTACTTGATGGACCAGATGCACCGGATCTTGCCATAGTTGAACTGAATCAAGAACTGGTCATTACCATCAGTAACCCAAAAATATCTAATAACTATATGGAGAGTTATGCTGAATATGATAATACCATTACTCAGCCTAACCCTGCTAATCCTTCACAGCGCAGTGATTCACTGTACACTTTTGAAGGTTATATCATCTACCAGCTGAAAGATGCTTCTATTACACTCGAAAGCAAAGATAATCCTGATCTTATGCGGATCGTCGCACAATACGATAAAAAGAATGGTGTCGGTATGGTGGTCAATTATTATTATAACCCTGCCATTGAAGGTAATGCGCCTGTTGTTGAAGTAGACGGTGGTGATAATGGTATTGTCCACAGCTTTACCATCAATGAAGATGCTTTTGCTGTTGCTGCACGTACACTGGTTAATAACAAGCAATATTATTATACTGTAGTGGCATATTCATTCAACGAATATATGCCATATTCACAGGAACCCGGAGTCTTGAACGGACTGTATGGACAAAAGAAACCATTCCTGGCGGGACGTAGAAATATTAAAACATATTCTGCTATACCCCATCCTGTTGTGAATGGAACAGTTCAAAATGCACGATATGGTGACGGACCACAGATTACCCGTATTATGGGACAGGGAAATGGCGGAAAAACCATTGAACTGACTGCAGAAACCATTAAGAAAATCCTTGATAAACCACCTGCAGATACCAATACAACCATTGGTGATCCTGAATATCCAATCGCCTATGAAGCCGTTTACGAATATGGCTTCGGACCGGTTGATGTCAAAGTGGTTGATCCATTAAATGTTAAGAATGGAAACTACTTACTTGAGTTCTATGATCCTGAATATAGTCCTCCCGACGATACTATTTACCTTGCCCGGGCAAAATGGAAAATTACAGATTCAATTACAGGAAAGATATATTATTCAGATACTACCATCGATGCAAATTGGGAACAAGAATTACCCGGTACAGGATTGTCAGTTAATGTTCACCAGGTATATCAACCTGGAGACAGTCTCGCTATAAATAACGGTTTAATTCTTAGCAGCTTCCAATTTGAAGATAGTTCCAGAAGGTGGTTATCTGGTGTTCCGGACAACGATTTACCATTCTCATTCCAGAACTGGATCCGTTCAGGTACATACGTAGATCAAACTAATCCGGACTATAATGACTGGAATATGCCTTCTATAGCATGGGATGAAGAGGCTGTATATGAAAAGATTGCCGAAGGCACCTGGGCTCCCGTATACATGACCGCATTTAACAATCAAAATAATTGCGGACCAGCTTATGACCTGCTTTCAAAACAGCAAATGAATTTCAATGGTCTTCCGAGTGTTGATGTTGTATTCACTCCGGATAAAACAAAATGGACCAGGTGTCTGGTCATGGAGATGTGTCCTGATCCAAACCTGTCGGAAGGTGGAGTTGGAAGATTTGAAATCAGGGCAGCCCCATCTGTCAATAAGGAGGGGATTTACGCCACACCTGGTGATACCACCTCCAGTGATAACCCGGATGACCCCAATTATGTCAGTCCAACCGGTATGGGTTGGTTCCCGGGTTATGCCATAAATCAGGAAACTGGTGAGCGTCTGAACGTACTATTCGGTGAAGACTCATGGCTGGCTGGTGAAAACGGAAGAGATATGCTGTTTAACCCCACAAGCAATACTTATGAAATCATTGGTGGAGTACAAAATTTGGCGAAACCATTATTTGGCGGTAAGCACTATGTCTATATTATGGATCATAAGTTGAAAGTGCTTAAGGTGGGTACAACATCTTTTGTTTATCACTTCGCTGCATATGATGCTTGTCGTACCCTGATGTCAGCGGGTGATTTGTATCCACTTATTCCGGAAGCAGTCTGGAAACCGGTTATGTTCTCAACCATGCTGTATGTGGGCCTTCCGCTATCTGTTGATGGTGAAGAATGGCTTTCAAATGAAGCTAAACTCCGCATACGGATAACTAAACCATATAAACGCTTCTATTCAACACCTATGGATTCTGCCCACTCAGCAGATAATAATATCAATGACTTCAATCCTGTTTATAAATTTAATACGGCAGATATTGCCACACAATACGATAATCCGGTTAAGGCAGAATCCGATCTGGATAAGATCAACGTGGTGCCAAATCCGTATTATTCTTATTCCGGTTATGAACGCAATTATCTCGATTCAAGAATTAAGATTACCAACCTGCCACAACAATGTACGATTACCATTTTCAATGTTAACGGCACCCTGGTAAGACAATTTACCAAGGATGAAGCAGCTACCTTCCTGGATTGGGATTTGAAGAATTTCGCCGGGATTCCAATTGCCAGTGGTCTTTATATCATCCATGTTAAGACTGATGTTGGAGAAAAAGTGTTGAAATGGTTTGGTGTGATCAGGCCACCTGATTTGAACGTATTTTAATCGCACAAAAAATTAATGAGTAAATTGAATTAGTAACTCTTAAAAATATAGGCATGAAGAATTTATGTAAATACTTAATTCCACTATTCATTATAGGAATGCTGACTATCCCCCTGGGGGATACCTATGCCGGCAATAAGGACAGATCTGGACAAGCCGGTGCTGGTGAACTTTTGATCAATCCATGGGCCAGAAGCTCAGGTTGGGGAAATGTCAGTACGGCTAACGTCAGGGGAGTGGAAGGCATGTTCATCAACGTTGCAGGTATTGCATTTACAAATAAATCAGAATTTGGATTTTCTTATACCAACTATCTGAAAGGTACTGGTATCAACCTGTTCACCTTTGGATTCACACAGAAAATCGGAGAATCAAGTGTGTTGGGTATCAGTGTCTTTTCTATGACATTCGGTTCGATAGAAGTTACAACAGTCGACAACCCGGATGGTGGTATTGGAGAATTCCGCCCCGCTTATTTGAATATCAATCTGGCATACGGTAAAGCATTTTCCAATAGTATTTATGGGGGTATTAACATCAAAATTATTTCCGAAGCGATTTCTGATGTTACTGCACAGGGAATTGCCATCGATGCAGGTATCCAATACGTGGCAGGTGCCAGGGATCATATTATGTTCGGTATAGCATTGAAAAATGTTGGACCCAGGATGAAATTTTCCGGTGATGGTCTCCTGCAGAAATCAGTACCTGCTTCATCAGATCATACCATGTCCATGTATATGCCCGCTTCATCGTTTGAAATGCCTGCTGCACTGGATATTGGAGTTGCCTATGATTTTCATATCGGTGATATGAACCGGCTCACACTGGCTGCAAACTTCCGCTCTAATTCATTCGGTAAAGACCAGTTTATTGGTGGCCTGGAATATTCACTAAATGAGATTCTAATGCTTCGTGCCGGATATACTTACGAAGAAGGAATTACCCAGAAAGCCGACAGGACTACTGTGTATACAGGACCAAGCGCCGGTATTAGCGTCAGGGTGCCAATGAATAAAGAAAAAAGATCTGCATTTGAAATTGATTACTCATACCGTGCAACAGATCCATTCTCAGGTATCCATTCAATTGGAATCATATTAGCATTTTAAGTAATCTAAGCCTATAAGTCAGAAGAATTTACTAATTTTGCATTTTATCTTTTAAAGACCCTTCTCAAAGGGTCTTTTATCATTGTGATCAAAATATAATATCTATTAGAATAATGGCCTACTACACGAAAGAAGGGTTGGATAAATTAGAAGATGAGCTTGAGCATTTGACAAATGTTGAACGGCTATCCATCTCTCAGCAAATTGCTGAAGCCAGAGATAAAGGGGATCTTTCAGAAAATGCCGAATATCATGCAGCCAAAGACGCACAGGGACTACTGGAACTGAAGATAGCTAAACTACAGGAGGAGATCAGACAGGCCAGGGTCATTGATGAATCGAAAATGGATACATCCAAAGTGCTCCTGTTGTCGACTGTAACAGTTAAAAACCTTAAGAATGGAGCCACCATGGCCTATACGCTGGTTCCCCAAAACGAAACTGACCTGAAAGCGGGTAAAATATCTGTCAATTCACCCATCGCACAGGGATTGCTGGGCAAGATCACCGGGGATCAGGCAGAAATAGAAATTCCAGCCGGTAAAATCAATTTGGAAATAATTGAAATATCCAGATAAACTTCATTGACATGGCAAGTATTTTCACAAAAATCATCCAGGGCGAGATTCCATCCTATAAAGTTGCTGAAGATGATGATTATTACGCCTTTCTTGATATCCATCCTATAACAAAAGGACACACCCTGGTAATCCCGAAGAAAGAAACCGACTATATCTTTGATATCCATGATGAAGACTATACGGGCCTTTTTCTCTTTTCCAAAAGAGTTGCCAAAGCGGTAGAAAAAGTCATTGATTGTGAAAGGATCGGTTTGTCGGTGCTGGGACTTGAAGTACCACACGCCCATATTCATGTTGTTCCAATCAACACGGTATACGATATCGATTTCTCCAAACCAAAACTTAAGTTCACACCCGAAGAATTCCAATTACTGGCCCGGCAGATAGCAGACGTTTTCGAATAAAGCTTAATAAGCTCTTACATTACGGCCTTCAATATAGTTGATAAAGGAGCGGTTGACCACTTTATTGCCTCCGGGAGTAGGATAATTGCCCGTAAAATACCAGTCACCGGTATGATCCGGACAGGAAGCATGCAGGTCTTCAATACTTTGATAGATAATATAAACTTCAGCGTTGACTTCTTTTGTGGTCAGCATCGCTGCTATTTTCTCAGATATATCAGTAGCTGTGAAAGGCGCATAGATCTCTTTCACATAATTAACCATGTCCTCCTTTGGCAGACCTTCCTGCTCCTTACATTTACGGTAAACTTCATTGATAATGTGTTCCTGCTTCGTATCTTTCAGTAATTCAATCGTAGCCCTGAAAGCAATAAAATCATTCAATTTAGCCATATCAATGCCATAACAATCCGGATAACGGATTTGTGGGGCTGAGGAGGCAATGATGATCTTTCGGGGGCCAAGCCGGTCAAGGATCCTGATAATGCTTTGCTTTAAAGTTGTGCCCCTGACAATAGAATCATCGATCACAACGAGACTGTCAACATCCCGCCTGATCGTACCGTAGGAAACATCATAAACATGTGCAACCAGGTCATCGCGTTGACTGTCCTGTGTGATAAATGTTCTTAGCTTGATGTCCTTAACTGCAACATTTTCTACCCTGGGCTTGATCGATAGTATTTCTTTTATCTCATCCGGACTCGGAGACTTTCCCAGTTGAAGGATCTTATCTTTCTTGACCTGATCACAAAAATCGAAAACACCCTCAACAAGACCCCTGAAAGCTACGGAGGCGGTATTGGGTATGAAAGATAAAACTGTTTCTTTAAGGTTATAATCAACAGCTTTCAGGACATGAGGAGCGAGCGCCCTACCCAGGTTCTTTCTTTCCTGATAAATATCAATGTCGGTTCCCCTTGAAAAATAAATCCGCTCAAAGGAACAGGCTTTCTTTTCCATAGGTTCCCTGACGATCACTTCCTCAGCAGTTCCAAGCTTCTTTACAATCAAGGCATGACCTGGTTGTAACTCCTTAATGGCATCAGCGGACAGGTTAAATACAGTTTGTATTACCGGGCGTTCTGATGCGGCAACCACAATTTCATCATCAACATAATAAAAAGCAGGCCTGATACCGGAAGGATCACGAAGCACGAAAGCATCGCCATGCCCCAATAATCCGGTAATGGCATAACCGCCATCCCAGTCTTTGCTTGAATTTTGCAATATTTGCCGGATGTCAAGGTTCCTTGCAATCTCTTTGGTTATGCTGCGTTTTTCTAATCCCTCGCTTTTAAAATCCTGGTAAAGCCTTTCATTTTCAACATCCAGGAAATTACCGATCTTCTCAAGTACCGTAATGGTATCAGAGGTATCAACCGGGTATTGACCCAGGTCAATCAATCGCTCAAACAGTTCATCTACATTGGTCAGGTTAAAATTACCCCCGATGACCAGGGTCTTGGTCATCCAGTTATTGTACCTGATGAAAGGATGCAGGTTATCCGGTTTATTGCTTCCAAAAGTGCCGTAACGCAAATGCCCCAGGAACAATTCACCTGTAAAAGGCAAGTTGTATTTCAACCAGTTAACATCTTTGAGCAAACTGGCATTTCTCTCATTGACTTCACCGATTTGTTCATAAACCTGGTTAAAGACATCTTTTATCGGGGATTCCGCATTGGACCGGATCCTGTCAATATATTTATTGCCGGGCGTTAAATCATATTTGATACCAGCTATTCCCGCACCATCCTGACCCCGGTTATGCTGCTTCTGCATCAGGAGATGAAGCTTATTTAAGCCATAAAAGGGAGTGCCATATTTTGCGATGTAATACTCAAGTGGTTTCAGTAACCTGATCAGGGCGATACCACATTCGTGCTTGATAAGCTCACTCATTCATCGGTGCTTAAGATTATACCAGGAACACAAAAATAATATTATTTGACAATTAACAGAAATTAGGGATTAAAGAAGGGCCGGATACCCCAAAATTTCTTATTTTAGATGATCACAAACCAAAGGCTGAAACACTATGAAACATATCATTACAGGAGGGATATTCATCCCTGTTTTTTTCTTTTTCCTTGCTATAAATGTATTTGCCCAGATCGATCCTGCAAGGGAGATCCGGGATGAATGCACCTCTATTACTGCCGGTAAAAACGCCAGCGCTGATGGCTCTGTAATTACCTCACATACAGACGACAGCCATCGCACCCGATCATGGATAGACATCAAAGCGCCTGCTGATCATCCTGATGGGGCGATGATGCCAATGTACAAACGCGTGAACTGCGACACCATGGCCATGCCCATTTACAATCATGCTCAGATTGGTGAGATTCCCCAGGTATTACATACCTATGGATATATCAATACTGCATATCCATGCATGAATCAATTCCAGCTTGCTATTGGAGAGTCGACTTTTGGTGGCCATTCCGTATTGCAGTCAGATCAGGGATTGATTGATTGTCAGCGCCTCTGCCTGCTGATGCTTGAAAGGTGCAAGACAGCACGGGAAGCCATCTTGCTGGCAGGAGAGCTCACCCAAAAATATGGCTGGAATGATGCCGGAGAATGCCTGACTATCGCCGATAAGCAAGAAGTATGGCATTTTGAGATTGTTGGTCCGGGGAAAGGGAATGTCGGATCCATCTGGGTAGCTCAACGCGTCCCCGATGAGCATATCTCTGTCAACGCCAATGCCAGTCGCATTATGAAAATCAACCCCAAAGACAAAGATAATTTCCTGGTGTCAGATAACATCTATGACATGGCGCTGGACTCCGGATGGTGTAAATCAAAAGAATCTTTCGAGTTTTGCTATGCCTATGCTCCTGGAAGCCGCTCTTCTTTTGCTGCCCGACGCAGGGAATGGCGGGTCTTTGACCTGCTCGCCCCTTCACTGAAACTTGATCCCAATGCTGAGAATTACCCTTTCTCTGTCAAACCGGATAAACCGGTTACACTGGAACAACTGGTCAATATTTTTAAGGATTATTATGAAGGTACCCCCTTTAATTTTGTCAAGGATATTACCGTAACGGATAAAGATGGAAAAACCATCATCTCACCTTTGGCCAATCCCTTTATGCCCTATGATATGAACAAGGTATTCAGGATTAACGGTGGATGGGGCTGGCGCGGCGAGCGCACCATCGCCCGATGGTACACCATGTATGCCACTATCATACAGTGCCGCGACTGGCTCCCTGACCCTGTTGGAGGTGTGGTATGGTTGGCCATGGACAATGTAGCCACATCAATCTATATTCCTGTTTACTGTGGTACTGCTGATCTTGCGCAACCTTATAAATCACCGGGCAGAACCAATGGCTATTCCCGCGAATCTGCCTGGTGGGCCTTTAACCGCCTCAGCACCCTTACAGCTCAAAGGTGGGGAGACATGCGACAGGATGTGGATGGCGCCTTCATACCCATGCAACAAGAATTATTTGAAAAGCAATCCGATTTTGAAGAACAAGTTTTACTGGTCTATGAAAAAGACCCCGGCAAAGCCAGGAAAATGCTGACAGATTATACCATGCAATGGGGAATTATTGTCGTGGACAAAGCATGGGAACTGGGAGATTTTCTCTGGACCAAATACGATGAAAAATTCTAGATCATAGCACCATAAATTAGATACCATGCTGAAAAAGAGGAAAATACCTCATACCTATGCCATTATTTTCTATATTATCATACTGGCAGCCATTATGACCTGGGTCATTCCCGGAGGCGAATATGTGGAGATCGTCACCATGGCAGATGGGCTTGAAAAAACAGAAGTTGAATTTCAGTATGTGGATAGCAACCCACAAACCTGGCAAGTATTTGCAGCTATGTTCAAAGGATTTGAGCGACAGGCCGGGATCATTGTTTTTATTTTGATGATCGGTGGTGCTTTTTGGATCATGAACAGCAGCAAGGCCATCGATGTAGGCATACTTTCATTCCTGAAATTCACCAAAAAGATCGAAAAATATAAATTCTTTAAGGTGATGGGGGTCGATAATATCGTCATTACCCTGGTAATGCTGTTGTTTTCAGTCTTTGGTGCTGTATTCGGCATGAGTGAAGAGACCATTGCATTCATTATTGTAATGGTTCCCCTGGCTATATCTATGGGATATGACTCCATTGTCGGTGTCTCCATGTGCTTTGTGGCTGCCGGACTCGGATTTGCCGGTGCAGTGCTCAATCCGTTTACCATTGGTATTGCACAAGGGATTGCTGAACTTCCGCTTTTTTCCGGGTTTGAATACCGCTTGTTTTGCTGGTTGGTCATCAATGTTGTGGGTATAGCCTATATCCTTCGGTATGCCCGGCGGATTAAGAAAGATCCAACAAGGTCGCCGGTATTCCATGATGATGAATACTGGAGGAACAGGGGAACATCAGATCTTGAATCCATAGAAACAAAAAGGCCTGCAGGAGCCTGGATCTCTTATGGTATTATCCTGGTTTCATTGGTGATCTTCTCCTGGATCTATCCGATGACAGAGATGAAGATTGGCAACAATTCTACTACACTGCCTATGTTACCGATATCAACAGGCCTTTTTGCCATTTTCGGATTACTCTCCCTGAGAAAATCAGCCCAGTTCTTTATCCTCTCGCTTCTTTTATTCACGATTCTGTTTCTCATTGTAGGTGTGATGGGATATGGATGGTATATTATGGAGATTGCCACTTTGTTCTTTGCCATGGGCATTTTCTCTGGCCTTGCCATGGGGTATAATGACAATGCCATCGTTAAGAACTTTCTCGAAGGCGTGGGAGATATTATCCCAGCTGCACTGGTGGTGGGCCTGGCCGGAGGTATCATCATCATCCTTGAGGAAGGGAAAGTGATTGACACTATTCTTTATGGGATGAGTAAATCTATGAAGGGTGTTGGCGATGTCGGAGCGGTAGGCATTATGTACGTGATCCAGAATATTATCAATATCGTCATCCCCTCAGGATCTGCTAAAGCCGCATTGACGATGCCCATTATGGCGCCTTTTTCAGACCTGATCGGAATCTCCAGGCAAGCAACAGTGATGGCATTTCAGTTTGGGGATGGATTTACCAACCTGATCACTCCAACATCAGGTGTTTTAATCGGGGTTCTGGGCGTTGCTAAAATTCCTTATGATAAGTGGGTGCGCTGGGTCACTCCATTGATCGTGATCCTGATATTATTGGGATTTTTACTGCTGATACCGACGGTTACAATGGAGCTTAATGGGTTTTAAATCGTTCCATAGCGTCATGTTCAATGGAACATGATTTACCACGCTTCCCTGAAGTATTTCCTAATTACCTTCAGGCTTTCTTCCGGCTTTTCCCCAAACATGGTATGCCCTGCACCCTGAATGACAACCAATTCAGCATTTGGAAATACTTTCATTTGCCTTTCCTGGTATTCCGGTCCGATCAGTTTATTGCATGAGCCTGCGATAAACAGGACTTTATTGGTATAGTTTTCAACTCCTTCTGCGAAATTAAATACAAACTCGCCCTGTTCATTCATGCCTGACCGGGGAATAACCTGGCTTGCCAGGGATCCAAAACGCCACATTCCAATTGCGGCATTCTGTATTTTCCCCTCGCAATAATAATCCTTCAGCGGGTGGTTCTTCATGGGAGAATACACCAACTCCTGCATAAAATAATCATCTTTCGCCTGTGCATCAGGTCCACGGATATGCCGGGACTTAAACCATGCTTTAGCCAGGTAATACAGGGCCTCGAAACTAAATTCCACTGCAAAATTATTGGTCTTTTCCTGAAACTCCCGGCCAAATTCCGGTGTCAGAAAACCAGGCTCCGCCAATATGACTTTCCCCACCTTTTCAGGGTACTGGCCTATATAGCCAGATGCCAGCATGCCACCCCAGGAATGGCCGATGAGATAAACTTTGCCAGTATCACAAAAGAAATCGATCAGGTTATCAAGATCCTGGTAATAATTCTCTACCGTTAATTCTTCTGCCTCAACCCGCGGTGATAAACCACTTCCGCGTTGGTCGTAAAACACCATGTAATATTCATCACTCAACGCATTCAAAGGCAATAAATATTGAAAGTCATCTCCCGGTCCGCCGTGCAGGACAATAACAACCGGATTGGCGGTATCTCCGTATGTCTGTACATGCAATACGGCATCATCCAGCAGCAGGTACGGCAGGCGAATATCCTGCTCTACTGTTTTCATGACCGATTGGCCGCCCATGCTCAGCAAATAAAAAGCAATAAAAAGGACAAGCAAAAGACCAAGGAAATACAAAAACCCTTTCAGGAGAATTCTCAGAAATTTTCTCATAATATTCAGTTTTTGGAGCAGTACTGCTTAAGCGATCTGCCCGGCGATATGTGCAGCTGCACTCTGCATTCACACCCGCAGCGTCTCTCCTTCCGACTTAGCAATGATAACCGCACCACAGCTATCACTCCATACATTAGTGGCTGTCCTGAACATGTCCAGGATACGATCCACAGCCAGGATAAGACCAACGCCTTCCAATGGCAGCCCCACAACCGTCAGGATAATGGTGATCATTACCAGTCCAGCCATGGGTATGCCTGCAGCACCGATGGATGCAAGCAAAGCGGTGATCACTACAAGAACCTGCTGCATAAAAGATAACTCTATGCCATAGGCCTGGGCAATAAACATCACAGCCACACATTCATACAGTGCTGTACCGTCCATATTAATGGTGGCACCGAGGGGTAAGGTAAAGCTGGTGATTTTATTTGAAACGCCGCTTTTGTCTTCTACAGCCTGCATAGTCAATGGCAGTGTTGCATTCGAAGAAGAGGTCGAAAAAGCAGTTAAAAGTGGTGTCTTCATGAAATTGAAATGCTTCCAGGGTTTAGCCTTACCAATAAACCGTGTAATCAAAGGTAATGTAATGAAGGCATGCAGGGCTAAAGCCATCATAACTACCAGCATATACAGACCCATGCTTTCCATCAGTGATAACAGGTCATCCTGTTCAGATACCGTTTTTGCTACCAACCCGAAAATCCCAAACGGCGTGAACCTGATTACAAATAGGGTTACTTTCATCATAACCTCAAAGATGGCATTGAAAAAATCGGTCAACAGTTGATTGGACCTGCCACTAACCCGGGTGATGAAAAAGCCGAATAAGATCGCAAAGAAAATCACGGATAACATCTGGGTATTATTGGAAAAGGCATCAACAATGTTATCAGGTATAATGCGAATCAATACATCTCCCAGTGATTGAGAAGTTACTTGCAGGTTAACAGCTTGTTCCAGGTTCAAGTCTGCTCCAACCCCGGGCCTGAAGACATTCACAAGGATCAGACCGGTTATAATGGCAAATGTGCTGGTCAGCACATAATAAAGGATGGTCTTTAAACCAAGTCGTCCCAGGTTTTCTGCATTCCCGATATTGGTTACCCCGGAGATGATCGAACTCAGCACCAGCGGTATGATGATCATCTTGAGTGCCCTGAGAAAAATGTCCCCCATCCAGGACACCCAGTTTACATACTCTTTCAAAAAAACACCGAATAATACGGCCAGGATCAGCGCAATCAGGATTTGCCAGTGGAGTTGAAATTTTCTCATGGATTTATGCTCTTTGGCGGATAAAAATAGGAAAAAACAAGGTGTTTACTAAACTGTTCAAGTATAACTGGTGTTTTTTTATTAACTTTATAAGCGCTAAGAATCTTAATTTCAATTATATGAACACAAAATATATTTTACTCATTTGCACTGTTTTGCTTTGCACATTCACTTTTGCACAGCATACCAATGTGCTGATTGATGATGAAGGATTTACTGTTGCTCCGGAGGAACCTACAATCATTATCAATCCCAATAACACTGACCACATGGTCGGTGGATCAAATGTTGACAATATGTATTACTCAACGGATGGAGGCCATACCTGGCAACGAGAGAAACTTTCTTCATCCTATGGTGTATGGGGAGACCCCTGTATCATTGTTGACACGGCAAACAGGTATTATTTTTTCCATTTGTCCAACCCTCCTTCACCTGGCTATTGGATAGACAGGATCGTATGCCAGACCAAAGAAGAGATTGGAGGTGATTGGAATAATGGATCTTATATGGGATATATCCCACCCAAGAACCAGGACAAGGAATGGGCCATCGTTGACCGGACCAATAATAACATCTATATAACCTGGACGCAGTTTGATGATTATGGAAGTTCCGATCCACAGGATTTTAGCAATATCTTATTTTCCAAATCAGTGGATAATGGAGCATCATGGTCGGATGTAGTACAAATCAATGAAGTTTCCGGAAATTGTATCGACAGCGATAATACCACTGAAGGGGCAGTTCCTGCTGTCGGTCCAAACGGAGAAATCTATGTCTCCTGGGCAGGGCCCGCAGGCCTGGTTTTCGATCGTTCGCTCGACCAGGGAGAAACCTGGCTTGACCAGGATATCTTCGTCTCAGATATTCCCGGAGGTTGGGACTATGACATTCCGGGTATTAATCGCTGCAATGGATTGCCAGTTACTATTTGCGACCTGAGCGGGGGTGAACACCACGGAACGATATACATTAACTGGACTGACCAACGTAATGGTACGGATGATACGGATGTCTGGCTGGTCAAATCGACAGATGGTGGAAACACATGGACTGCACCTGCCAGGATAAATGATGACCCGGCGGGAAAACAGCAGTTTTTCACCTGGATGGCTGTAGATCAGACAAATGGATACCTCTATTTTGTCTTTTATGACAGGCGCAACTATGAAAACAGCAATACTGATGTTTATATGGCCTTATCCAGGGATGGAGGAGAGACATTTTACAATTTTAAGATCAGCGAATCCCCATTTTTACCTTCCAGTGGCATTTTCTTTGGGGATTATACCAATCTCTCAGCCCACGATAACGTTATCAGGCCCATCTGGGCCCGTCTGCATGAAGGGGATCTGAGTGTTTGGACAGCCTTGATCGATACCTCAGCCATTATTGTGGGAATGGATGAAAATGAAATTCCCAACCTGGCCAGCCTGGAACAAAACTATCCCAATCCATTCCGGGAAAGCACATACCTCTCATTTAAATTAAGGGTCAGTGCAGAAATTTCTTTAATCGTGCATGATGTTTACGGCCGGGAAGTGGCTACACTGATTGACAAGGAATACAGAATTGCCGGAAAGTATGTTGAAAAATTCAAACCCTTACAATATAACTTATCATCCGGGGTTTATTATTTTATATTGAGCACTGGAGAAAAGCAAATGAAAAGGAGGATGGTCCTGGTGGAATAGCCCCGGAAAACATCTTCATTTTTCGTTAAAAATCAGTGTCCCCTAAAAAAGCATAAACCAATAGTTTTTTTCTACATTTGCATCCATTATCAATTCTTTAGCGATGAATCAGGAATTTGAAAAAATCATTGAAAAAATAAGAGCCTACTCTTTTAAGGAAGGTATTGGCAAGTTGACCATTAAGCAACTCAGTGAAAAAATCGATGTGCCCGAGGACAAGGTTTATGAATACGTGAAGGATGAGGCAGAATTAGTCGAAAAAGTACTGGAATTTGAGCGGGACAGTTTTAAAGTCATCTTCGATGTTCATAATTTTGAAGGTGTGAACGCCATAGATATTCTGCTTACTGTCAGTAAAGAAATGGCCATGAAGTTCAGGAATGTCAGTCCCGCTCTGACATTTGATTTAAAAAAACATTACCCGGATATATATCAGCACCATATTCAGGCCCGTATCGATTTCATTTTTAAAAAGATCCAGATCAATCTTGAAAAAGGAATCCGCCAGGGCATTTACCGTGACGACCTGAGTATCGAACTTATCGCCAGACTATACATTAGTCGTTTGATTGATATTCATGATCCCAATTTTTTCCCACCTGAAAAATACTCATTTGAAATGCTGTTTAATGTCATGTTCGACAGTTTTGTCAGAAGCATAGCCAAACCTGAAGGGATTGCTTACTATGAAAAAAAGAGAAAAGAATTCAAATTTTAATCAATGCAGCAATTGCCAGGATTTAAAATTGAAATTATTCCATGACATGAAAAAAAGCATTTTACGCATCATCATATTTACGCTTGCAATTGCATCTTTTCCTCTGTTATCACAGGCTCAATCAACGTATAAATTCTCTCTTTCTGATGCCCAGGATTTTGCTTATGAACACAATTATGACCTGATCAATTCGGGAAAGGATATTGAAATTGCCAGAAAGCAAGTTACTGAGTACTTGTCTTATGGCTTTCCTCAAATCAATGCTTCCCTGGCATTCAACGACTTTATCGCCCTGCCAACATTTATTATTCCGGAGGGGTCATTCGGGCCAGATTCTCCGGAGCAGGAAGTTCAGTTTGGCACAAAATACACTGCCAGTGGCGAGATCATTGCAAATCAATTGATTCTTGATGGCAGGTATTTTCTGGGAATACAGGCCTCCCGTAAATTGCTTGATAAAACAGAAAAAGAATACCTGAAAAACCAGCTGGACATTAAAGAAGAAGTGGCGAAAGTATATTATACAGTGTTGGTAACACGGGAGAATAACAAGATCCTTGATACGACCCTTATCAAAGTTTCCAGGCTTGTAGAGGAAACCAAGATCTTATTTGAAAGTGGATTTGCCGAAGATACGGATGTCGATCAATTGAAATTGATCGCTGCCGATCTGGAAGCAACAAGCATTTATTCTCATAACCAAATGGAAATTGCGTATAATTTCCTGAAATATCTGCTTGGTTTGCAATTGCAGGATTCTGTGGTCCTGCTTAATGATTTCAATCAAATGCTCCTTGAAGTAAATCATTTTGCCCTGATGAACGAAGTATTTGATTATAATGAGAATATCAACTACCAGATCATAATGGCGCAGGAGCACTTAGCTGTTTCAAAACTTAAGGTTGAACGGACGGAATACTATCCTTCAATATCTGCTTTTCTAAGCTACCAGACCATGGCCCAGCGAAACAAGTTTGACATTTTTGGAGATGGACGATGGTACCCGACGGCCATATGGGGCCTGGAAATGAAAATCCCTATTCTTTCCAGTGGCTATAGAAGTTCCAGAGTGCAGGCCGCCAGGCTAAACCTGGAAAAAGTTAAAACTGCCAGTGAACAATTGAAAGCCGGGCTTACCATAAAAGTTCAAACAGCTAAGTCCGAATTTAATAATGCTTACCTGCTTAAATTGAACAAACAGAAAAGTATGGAGACCGCTGAAAAGATATATATCAAAACTGCCATTAAGTACAGGGAAGGGATGTCGACAAGCCTGGAACTGCTTCAGGCTCATAATCAGTTTTTATCTAATGAATCTGAATATATGCTCACTATTCTGGCCATGATGAATGCAAAACTTACACTTGAAAAGTTGCTGACAACATTTTAGATATGAAATCTCTTAGTTCGCTGATATTGAATAAAATATAAATATGATGAAAAAGCTGTCGTTCCTGATCCTTGCGATCATTGCCGTAAGTTGTGGTTCGGTTGACCGGACCGAGCAGATCAAAGAGGAGATAAAAGGTAAGAAGGACCAGATTATGACACTGAACGGTGAAATATTAAGTCTTGAAAAAGAATTAAAGGATTTGGAGGAGGAAGATCCTGACAAATATAAAGTGTTGGTCCTTACCAATAAATTGGAACATCGGCCATTTAAGCATTATTTCGAGGCTCATGGTTCTGTCGAATCCATTTCTGAAGCATTCATCAGCCCGGAAGTTAACGGGCAGATTAAACAAATAGAAGTACGTGAGGGTGATAGGGTTAAAAAGGGACAATTGCTGGTGGTCCTGAATACCAGTATTACTGCCAATTCCATTGAAGAAATCAAAACATCCCTGAAGCTTGCCACTATTGTTTATGAAAAGCAAAAAAGGCTTTGGGAGCAGCAAATAGGATCTGAAATGCAGTACCTGCAGACAAAGAATAACAAAGAAGCTTTGGAAAGCAGGTTAAAAACCCTGGAAGCACAGCTCGACATGTCATATATCCGATCTCCCATCTATGGAATTGTGGATAATATATTTAAAAAAGAAGGAGAGCTGGCCATACCGGGGATGCAATTGATGCAAATTGTCAGCCTGAATGAATTATATATCAATGCTGAGATCTCCGAATCTTACCTGCCCAAAGTAAAAAAAGGGGATATGGTGAACCTGTCCTTTCCATCTTATCCGGAAATTGATTTGGAGGTACCTATCATGCGTATTGGAAATGTAATTAATCCCCAAAACCGGACATTTACTATTCAGTTGAAGATCAGTAATACAGAAGAGAAACTAAAGCCCAATATTCTGGGTATCATTAAGATCAATGATTATTCAAGCGATGCTGCACTGGTTGTTCCTACTATCATTTTAAAGCAGGATATTAAGGGGACTTATTTATATGTCGCCATTGACAATGAGGATGGATATATAGCCAAAAAAGTCTATGTTGAAACTGGTATATCTTATGAGGACCAGTCAATTATCCTGAAAGGTTTGGAACCCGGACAACTTATCATAACCAAAGGTTATAATATGGTTTCTGATGGTTCAAAAATAAAAATGAGATAAATGGATAAGGAAAAAAAAGTTACACGGGAATTCAAACTGACAAGTTGGGCCCTGCGCAACAGGAATACAATCTTTTTACTCATTTTTATTTTATTGGCCTTTGGGTACTATTCATACCGCTCTCTGCCAAAAGAACTCTTCCCGGATATCGTCTGGCCCACCATTATGGTACAGACCATTTATCCCGGAAACCCACCAATCGACATTGAAAATCTGGTCACCCGCCCACTAGAAAAAGAAATCGAAACCATTAAAGGACTGAAGGAACTTCGGTCTACTTCATCCCAGGACATGTCGGCAATATTTGCCGAGTTCAACACAGATATTGATTTAAACAAGGCCTTACAAGATGTGAAAGATGCCGTGGATAAGGCTAAAAGTGAATTACCCAACGACCTGCTGGATGATCCAATCGTGATGGACATAGATTTCTCAGAGTTTCCCATCATTAACATTAACCTTTCCGGTGACTTCAGCATCAATGAATTAAAGGATTATGCCGAATACCTGAAAGACGAAGTGGAAAGAATTACGGAGATATCCAAAGTCTACCTGATCGGCATCAATGAAAGAGAAATGCAAATCAATGTTGATATGCATAAACTCGATGTTTTCGAGTTGAGCTTTAACGATATTGAGAATGCAATTGCCTATGAGAATATGTCCATGTCCGGCGGAGATATCAAGCTGGGTAATACCCGGCTTTCTATCCGTGTAATAGGTGAGTTTCAGAATGTCAAAGAGATTGAAAACATTATTGTGAAGCGGGAAAGCGGCAATATTGTCTACATGAGGGATGTAGCAGAAGTCGTTTATGGCTTTGAAGACCCCAAGAGTTTTACACGGCTAAACAGAGAACCTGTAGTAACCTTACAAGTGATTAAAAAAGGTGGTGAGAATTTACTTTCAGCAACCGACCAGATTTTTGAAGTGATTGCCATTGCCAGAAGTTCCCATTCTATCCCCGAAGACCTGAAGATATCCATTACACAGGACCAGTCGGATATGGTCAGGAAGCAACTCAGCAACCTGGAAAACAGCATCATCATGGGAATTATCCTGGTGATCCTGGTTTTATTCTTCTTCCTGGGTACAAGAAATGCACTTTTTGTGGGATTTGCCATTCCAACATCAATGTTTCTTTCCTTCATGATCATGGGATTGATGGAAACCAGAATTAATATGATTGTATTGTTTTCATTGATCCTGGCACTTGGGATGCTGGTAGATAATGCCATTGTGGTGGTAGAAAATATTTATCGCTTCCTTGACCGTGGCTATTCTAAATTTGAAGCCGCCAAACTGGCTGTTGGTGAAATTGCCATGCCGATCATCTCATCAACAGCAACCACACTGGCTGCCTTCTTCCCACTGTTATTCTGGGACAGCCTGATGGGTGAATTCATGAAATACCTACCCATAACTTTGATCATTGTCCTGACCTCCTCACTTTTTGTTGCACTTGTGTTGATTCCCGTCATTTCCTCTACTTTTATTACCAGGGGAGAACAGAATCCCACACTGAACAAAAAGAAATCATTCCTCATTGTGTTCATTTTGTTGGCATTATCAGCCCTGGCATACCTGAGCAAAGTCAACACTATGGGTTCTTTATTGCTCCTTTTTGCTGTAATCGGCATATTGAATATTTATTTACTGAACCCGGCTTCCCAATGGTTTCAATCGGTTTTTCTTGTGAAATTGGAACAAGGGTACCTGCAGTTAATCAAATTTGCCCTGCACAAAAAGAACTCTTTTTACTTCCTTGGGGCAACCATATTAACGCTTATACTGACGATTACCCTCTTTTTCTTAAGACAACCGGAGATCATCAATTTTCCATCTACGGATCCGAATTATATAAATATACTGGCTGAGTTACCCATCGGTAATGATATTGATGCGGCAGGTGAATTTATGGATGAACTTGAAGAGCAGGTTTTTGAAATCCTTACACCTTATGAACCTGTTATCAAATCTGTGTTGACTACTGTTGGCAGTGGAGCCAGGGCAGAAGATGAAATGTTTGAACTTGCAGAAAAACTAAACCGTGGATTGATCACCATCAACTTTATTGATTTCCAGGACCGTGGAAAATATAATACCAATGATGTATTGGAAGAGCTCACCGTGAAAATCATTGGGAAATATCCAGGTATCCGGATATCCATTGCCAAGCAAATGGACGGGCCTCCCACCGGGAAACCGATAAATATTGAAATTACCGGAAGGGATTTTCACCAATTGCTTTATTTATCGGATACCATCATGAATTTCATTGACCGGGCCAATATTGATGGTATAGAAGGCTTAAAAATAGACCTGAATGTTGGCAAACCGGAAATGATCATAACGATCGACCGGGATAAGGCCAGGCGCTTTGGTGTCTCCACCGCCCAGATCGCAAGCACCATACGTACAGCCTTGTTTGGCAAGGAGATATCAGATTATAAGGTGGGTGAAGATGAATACCCGATCCAGTTAAGGTTACAGGAAAAGTATCGATACAGCCTTCCGGCACTGCTGAACCAACGTATCACATTCAGAAGTCAATCTAGCGGGAAGATCCGGCAGGTGCCTATTTCCTCTGTTGCAGATGTTAAATTCAGCACTACTTTCGGCGAAGTTAAAAGGATTAATATGGAAAGGGCCATTACCATCTATTCCAATGTTCTTGAAGGATATAATGCCACAAAGATCAATGACCAGTTGAAAAAAATGATGGCCGGTTTTGAATTACCTGCTGGTTATAATTATGCCTTTACAGGTGAACAGGAGGAGCAGGAGGAATCTGCAATCTTCCTTATGCGGGCCTTGCTCATCGCCTTATCATTAATCCTGGTAATCCTCGTTTCTCAATTCAATTCTATCGTAAAACCTCTTATCATTATCGCAAGTGTCTTGTTTAGTACCATTGGTGTATTTGGTGGCCTGGCAACATTTAAAATGGATTTCGTTGTGATCATGACAGGTATTGGAATTGTATCCCTGGCCGGTGTGGTGGTAAATAATGCCATCGTCTTGATAGATTATATTGACCTGCTAAAGAAGAGGAAAAGAAAAGAGATGGGGCTTGCGCCTGATGCTATTTTATCGCCAGCTGATTCTGTTGCTTGTGTAATTGATGCAGGAAAAACCAGGTTGCGCCCTGTACTGTTAACTGCGATTACCACAATATTGGGATTATTCCCGCTTGCCATTGGGCTTAATCTTGATTTCATTTCTTTGTTTGAAAATTTTGACCCGAAGTTATACCTGGGCGGAGATAATGTAGCATATTGGGGACCAATGTCCTGGACCATTATCTTTGGCTTATCCTTTGCAACCTTCCTCACACTTGTCATTGTTCCTTCCATGTATCATTTATTGTACCTGGGTAAGATCAAAATCCACACCTGGCTTGGCAAGAAGTAAGGTGCAACCTTTTTCATGCTTTTTTTGTCTATAATAATGCATTGAGTTTAGAGGAATACTCAGATAAGTAAATTCCGAAACTATAGGTAATTATCCCTATTTCGAAAGGATTAGGAGATATTATGTGCGTTCATTGAGTTTTTTTTGTAACTTTACTAGTTAACTTCATATGACCAGATGCGTCAGATGGCTACTAAAATGCCCGATAACTATTGCGGCAATTGCTTGAAAAGGTTCAACAGTAAAGTATTTTAATGCAAACTGAAGAGGACTTCATACAACGATGTTTAAACAATGACTCCCAGGCTCAGGAGGAGCTTTACCGTCGTTTTGCTCCTAAGATGTTTGGAATCTGCCTGCGTTTTACGAAAAATAAAATGGAAGCAGAAGACGTGTTGCAAGAAGGATTCATTAAGATATTTACTTATCTGAAGGATTATAGAAGCGAAGGTTCTTTGGAAGGCTGGATCAGGCGGACCATGATCAATACCGCGATTAATTTTTATAAAAAGCGGTCAAAACAATTCGGTGATGTTCAGATAGAACATGCTGAGATTAGCAAACTTGATGATGAAACCATCCTCGATAAGCTCTCAGCTGATGAATTGCTGGATGTCATTCAAACCCTGCCTGATGGATACAGGATGGTTTTCAACCTGAGTATTATTGAAGGATACACCCATAAGGAGATTGGTGATATGCTCAATATTTCTGAGAACACATCCAAATCACAATTGTCGAGGGCAAGATCAGTCTTACAAGGTAAACTCAAAAAAATTATCAGCTAGTGGATATAGATTCCAAACATATTGATGAATTATTCAGGAAAAAGTTCGAGAACTTCGAAGTTAACCCTCCTGAATCTGTATGGGATAAGATCAAGTCCGGATTGCCCAGTGGATCTTCCGGTACTTTGTTCAGCAATCCTGTTACTCTTGCTTCTATGGCCGCCATTATCCTGATCGCCCTGATGGTAGGATTGAATTTCATGAAACAACCTGATATACCAATGGTATTCACCCTGGAAGGCCCCCAGGTAACTGCACAAAAAGATAAATTAATTCCCCCGCCTCAAACTCTGACTGAAGTTATTGCCACTGTTACGCCAACACCAACCCCATCCCCCGGACCTCAAACAAGTTTTGGAAAACAGTTCACTGACCCGGCTCCGGAAAAGAAAACCATCAAATACAAAGCGTTTAATATTAAAAGCATTGGATTAAACGATGGTATAAATAATGGACTATCAGCCAATCAGACGATAGGCGAAAATAACCTGGATGACCTGAATAAAAATATTGGCTATAATGGTGATTATGTGCGAAAATCCCCGGCACAGTGGACCCTGGGTGTCTACCTTACACCTGAAGTAGTATTCTATCCGCAAGATAATACCCCAAATCAAAGTGCATATCATGTGGATCTCAGTGCTGCGATGAATTTCTCAGATTATTTTATCGAAAGTGGAATTGGATTTAACTTCTCCACAGATGACGGTGCTTACAAGTATGATTATGAGAAATACATTGGCACCTATGATGATGTTTATCTGGTTACATTTGACTCTACTCAAAATGGAATAATTCCGACATATCATACCCAACCTGTTGATGTCTATGACTCGATCAGGGAAGTATATGAACCAACAAAGAACAGGTATACTTATCTCGAAATACCCGTATTGTTCGGTTTACGTAAGCAGGTCAACAGGCTGTCCTGGTTTGTCAAAGGCGGACCGGCATTTGGCTTGCTTATCCACGAAAAGAAAGGAAATCCTGGTCAAACGGACAAGGATCGTTTTACCATGATTGAAAATGAACAACCAAAACGTTTAAATGCTTATTGGGAACTAATGCTCAGTGCCGGAATCAACTACCGGATCTCTAAGCATTTTAGTTTAGCTTTTGAGCCTGTATTCAGATATTATATGCAATCTGGTTACGACAGGGCTTATATCAAGTCCCGGCACCCCTATGCTGTTGGTGTCAGGGCAGGTGTTTTATACAACTTTAATAATTAAGGTATATGAAAAATTGCTACCATATCAAATATCTTAATGGAAAAAGGTTCTGCCGGTTTATTAAACTAAGGTCTGGCCTGGTTAAAGGCTTTATTATATCACTGTTAATTCTTATTTCAAGTACTTTCATCACCCTGGGCCAGGTAAATGGTTCCGGGAATTATGAACTTTATATCTCCGGGCAGGTAACCAATGCTGAAAATGGTGCACCGGTTCCCAACCAGGTTATTTATATTGAATCAGATTTACAATACAATCCGGCTTTTATCTATTCCGATTCCATTATAACGGATCACTTCGGGTTTTACTATGATACCATCTTTACGGATATAATGGATGGTTCCCTGGTATTCATCACTTATGACACTGCACAAAGCAAAGTCCAGCAGTACTTCCGCTTTCAGTTGTCCAATACCTATAACCTCATCCAGGATTTTCAAATCTATAACCCTGAAACACTAAATGATTTCCAGGCAAGTTTTTATGCCGTAAAAGATACCACGTATCAAAATAACCTTCATTTCCAGTTCTTTGACAACTCTTTTGGCGAAGATATTGTTTACTGGAAATGGGAATTTGGCGATGGGCAGGCTTCATTTGACAGGCATCCCAGGCATAATTTTGAAGAGCAGGGTATCTATGAAGTTAGCCTGACTATATCCAACAAGCACTCCGGGAATGATGCTAAAGTCAGCACGATTATTCAACATGTTCAAGCTGGATTTTTTGATTTTCATCACCTTGGCGGCCATGTCTTCGCAGAAGGTTTTCCAATTGACCTTGGTTATACTTATCTCTTTAAATATGACAGTGATGATAACCTGATTCCAATTGACACTGCACTTATCGATACATTAGGATATTATTATTTCTATCAGCTGGCTCCCGGAGATTACCTTACCAAAGCTTTTCTCCATCCTAACTCCACTCACTTTAAACAATATGCCCCAACCTACTTTGGGAATACCCTGACATGGTCAGATGCAGCAGTCATTCAACTTGTTGATTATGACAATTGGGAATGTGACATACGCCTGCTTCAACCTGAAACCATGACTTTAGGAGATGGCTTCATACAGGGAACAATATCATTTGGAGGAGCTGAAAACCCGGGAAATCCTCCCGCCGGGAATATAGAGATCCTGCTACTCAACAATGATGAAGAATGTGCAACTTATTTATATTCAGACGTAGATGGCAGTTATGAATTCAGCGAACTTCCTTATGGCAACTACATCGTATACGCTGAAGTTCCGGGAAAAGAAACAATTCCGGCAGCAATTACCATTGATGCCAATAACCCTACATTAAATAATCTTGACCTCATCATCCTTTCCGGTCAGATTATTTTTTCAGTTAAAGAAATTGAATCAGCATTTGTCGAAGGAATCAACAATATTTATCCAAACCCTGCCAGAGAAAAAGCATATCTTGAATTGGACATGATCCGCACATCAAGTATACAAATTGATATGCTGAACTATGCCGGTCAGAAAGTTTATACCTATGTGGAACAGCTTTCACAGGGCAAACATAGAATTGTATTGGAAGTACATAACCTGGCAAGGGGGCTGTACACCATTATGCTTACAACACAGGATAATGTGAGGATAACAGAAAAACTTATTATTGTTAATTAATAAAATCGTTTTTTGCATGAAAGGCATCCCGAAACTGTTTGGGATGCCTTTTTTCATTAAATTAGGCAACCTAAATCCAATTACCCTGTCTGATAACTAGCAATATTTTGATGGTTTCTGAAAAGAAAATAATTGAGGATTGTATACGGGGGAAGCGATATGCTCATGAGCAACTGTATAATGCTCATGCGCCAATAATGCTTACAATTTGTATGCGATACAGCAAGGATAAATCAGAAGCGGAAGATATCATGCAGGAAGGTTTCATCAAGGTTTTCTCAAACCTTAAAAAATTCAGGGGTGAAGGATCCTTTGAGGGATGGATCAAAAGGATCATGGTGAATACTGCATTAAATCACTACCATAAGAACCTCAAACATTATTTTCATACCCAACTGGAAGACGTCCAGGATGCAATTGGTGAATACAACGATAGTGATTTTCATCCTGATGAAAATATTACCAGGGCGAAAATCATGTCTCTTGTTCAGCAGCTTCCTGAAGGCTACAGGTTTGTATTTAACTTGTATGTTTTCGAAGATTATTCACATAAAGAAATAGCCAATATGCTGAATATCTCTATTAGCACTTCGAAAACTCAACTATTCAAGGCCCGGAAATGGTTGATGAAAAGGGCCGATAACTTAAAGATTGAAAACGTTATATCATAATGCACATGAAACGTGATTTAAAAAAGGTAGATCAATTCTTTGCCTCCAACCTGGAAGGAATGAGGACGGAGCCCTCTGACCAGGTCTGGCAAGGCATAGAAAAAAGATACTTCAGGCGAAAAGCTGGTTATTTCACCAGCTTCATGAAGATCCTGCCTATTGTTGTACTCATCGGCTCCGGTATCGCTGTTTATACCATCTTCTTCCAGTCAGGTATGGATACTCCCATAGTGGAGGACAAGGCTGTATCAGTTCCGGCTGAATCTTCAAAAGCCCCTGAGAATGTACAAACAGAGGCAAATACTGATCAATTGTTATCTACCGATGCTCCTGAGGACCAGGAAGTTCACGCAAACTCACAACAAATAACAGAAGTACAGGTGATTCCTGATTCTTATGTATTAAGTTCATCAGCGAAAGATATGTCTTCTACAGTAATAGCTGTGCCGGTTGGAATCCATCATCATGCTCCATTGACTTGCTATCAGATACCAGGTTATTACGCATTAACATCAGCTGATATGAATACCACTGAAAGAATGATGAATGATGTCGCTTATGGTTTTAACCTTAACAATGATTATGTAAGGAAAGCAGAGTACTGGTACGGTGCCCAGGTTACGCCATGTGTTGTTTTTTACCCGGGCAAGAATAACAAAAATAGCTGGACAGGAGAGCTAACCGTGGATTATGTGCCTTCAAGATTTACTTTCCAGGCCGGTATCGGTTTAGGGTACTACAAGGAGTCGGGAAGCTATAGTGTGGCATACTCAAGTTTTGACAGTGTAGGCTATTACTATGATGTGACCTCCTTCTCCGTTCATCCGCAAAATTCGGATTCCGTACTATTCGAACTTACAGAAGCAAATATTTATGATTCCGTTGATCATATCG
>JAUXCL010000085.1 GCA_030618905.1 Bacteroidales bacterium
CTCCTGGATGACCATGGTGAGGATACCATCAGTGTTACCAAGGAAGAACTGGAAGAAAACAAGAACAAGATTGTCAAGACCCTGTTGAACTACTCCATCAAGATCAATCAGATCAAGGCAACCATTGGGTCAACAATTACCTTATATGAAATCGTCCCGGCGCCCGGAGTCAGGATCTCGAAGATCAAAAACCTGGAAGATGACATCGCACTTAGCTTATCTGCCCTGGGTATTCGAATCATCGCTCCAATTCCGGGCAAAGGAACAATTGGCATTGAAGTGCCCAATAAGAAAAGTGAGATTGTTTCCATCAGGTCCATATTGTCATCTGAAAAATTTCAACATACACAATTTGAGTTACCTTTTGGTTTGGGCAAAACCATTTCCAATGAGACCTTTGTTGCCGATCTGGCCAGGATGCCTCATATCCTGATGGCCGGGGCAACAGGACAGGGAAAGTCGGTGGGACTGAATGCTATCATCGCCAGTTTGCTGTATAAGAAACATCCTGCACAATTGAAGTTTGTATTGGTGGATCCCAAGAAGGTGGAACTCACATTGTTCTCTAAAATTGAGCGGCATTTCCTTGCCAAACTGCCGGATTCGGAGGAAGCCATCATCACAGATACCCGGAAGGTAGTCAGGACATTGAATTCCATGGGTATCGAAATGGATAACCGTTATGAATTGCTGAAGGATGCCCAGGTCAGAAATATTAAGGAATATAATGAAAAGTTCATTGCCCGGAAGCTGAATCCCAATGAAGGGCATCGATATATTCCTTATATAGTCCTGGTTGTTGATGAATTCGCCGACCTGATCATGACAGCGGGAAAAGAAATCGAAAACCCGCTGACCCGCCTGGCCCAGTTGGCCAGGGCCGTGGGCATTCACCTGGTTATCGCCACACAACGGCCCTCGGTCAATATCATTACCGGTACCATAAAAGCTAATTTTCCGGCACGGATAGCATATCGTGTGATCTCCAAAGTGGATTCCAGGACCATCCTGGATTCCGGTGGTGCAGATCAACTCATCGGCCGTGGAGATATGTTACTTTCCACAGGAAGCGACCTCATCAGGCTGCAATGCGCTTTTGTGGACACGCATGAAGTGGAAAGGGTCACAGACTTTATCGGTTCACAAAGGGGGTATCCCGATGCCTATCACCTCCCTGAGTATGCAGACGATGGACCTGATACTGCGGCTGAGTTCGACTCATCTGAAAGAGATGAAATGTTTGAGGATGCTGCCAGGATCATTGTTCAAAACCAGCAAGGATCTACTTCTTTGTTGCAACGACGGCTGAAGCTGGGCTATAATCGTGCCGGCAGGATCATCGACCAACTGGAAGCTGCAGGTATTGTAGGCCCCTTCGAAGGAAGTAAAGCCAGAGAGGTTAGAGTGCACGACGAACAAAGTTTGGAACAATTATTGAATGATTTACCATAAACACGAATCCAATTATGAAAAAAATATTTATCATACTTCTAAGTACCTTGATGACGCTTTGGGTTATGGGGCAAAGCAAGAAAGCAGACCTGATCATCGACAATGTTTCAAAGAAAGCAAATTCTTATGAGTCCTTTAAAGTTGATTTCACTTTTGAAATTGCCAGTCCGGACACGGATGACAAAGAAAGTAATAAAGGGGCCCTGCTGGTAAAGGGAGATAAATACCGTCTGGATATTGCCGGTCAATTAGTGATTTGTGATGGTGAAACGATCTGGACTTACCTGGAAGATGCAGAGGAGGTGCAGATCAATGAAGTAGAAGAGGATGAAGACGCAATCACACCTTCAAATATTTTCACATTTTATGATGAGAATTACAAAGCCAGGTTCATCAAAGAAGATATCCAAAACGGTAAAACCATACAAATTGTTGAGCTTAAACCAAACGAAGACAGGAACTATTCCAAAGTAGACCTGTTTATTGACAAGGAAGAAACCCAGCTTAGCAAGATCATAATATTTGATAAAAATGGAGGTACCATCACATATATCATCGATGAATTTCAATCCAATCTGCCAGTAGATGACACTGAGTTTTTATTCAATGAAGCAGATTATCCTAATGTGGAGGTAATCGATATGCGTTAATTCCAGTGATTTATTTAGCTGGATTAAACCAATTCATTCCTGATCTATCCAACTGTTTGAATTAACAGTAATATATAAGTGTCACAATTATCCGACCAGGACATTCTGGAACTGATCCGTAAGCCTGATTCAAAGAATTACGGTTTCAACCTGCTGATCAAAAAGTATCAGAAAAAGGTTTATATGCACGTCCGTCGCCTCGTTCTGGTACATGATGATGCCGATGACGTAACCCAGGATATTTTCATCAAAGTATTTGAAAACATAGACAAATTCAGGGAACAATCACAGTTATTCACCTGGATCTACAGGATCGCGACCAATGAAGCCCTCTCATTCTTAAAAAAGAAAAAAACCAGGTCATTCATTTTCCTGTCGGATATTACACATAAATTGGGAGATAGCCTTCAGAATGATCCACTATTCGATGGCGATGCCATCCAGCAAAAGCTGTTTAAAGCTGTTGCCAGCTTACCCAACAAACAAAAACTGGTTTTCAATATGAAGTACTTTGATGAAATGAAATACGAGGAGATATCCCAGGTTCTCGGTACTTCAGTCGGTGCATTAAAAACTTCTTATCATCATGCAGTAAAAAAGATACAGCAACAGTTAAACATAAATTAAACCATTTACGAATCATAACGTCAAATATTTAAATGGACCAAAATAAAAACATAAAAGACAAAGTGTTTTCCGAACCTCTCAAACCGGACACTGAGATTCCACAAAAGAATCCATTCAAGGTTCCGGATAATTACTTTGATGAGTTATCAACCAGAATACAGGAACGGATGAATACGCAGCAGAAGCCAGCGGGAACTCCTATTAAGACCGTGATTTTCAACCCCCGCTTTCTTGCTGCAGCATCCTTTATTTTGATCCTGGGATTGGCATCAATAATCCTGTATCAACTCGAAGCCCCATCTCAAAACACCCTGGATCCAATTGCACTGGAAGAATTCAGCACCCTGTCTGATTATATCATGACTGATTATGAAGATATGGAACTGATGATGGCCTATGTGGAAATGACGGATGAAACCGAAAATGGATATCTTTTTAAAACGGTTGACCTGCAAGAGGAAGAAGTTATAGAGTACCTGCTTCAGGACGACAATCTTGATTATTATTTAATGTATGAATATTAAAACTTATTAACTATGAAAACAATCACAGCAATAAACACAAAACTTATTTTAATCTTACTTATTATTGGTATAAGCGGGCCGCAACTATTTGCCCAGGAAAGTGAAACAACTCCTGATCACCGCTCTCGTGAGGGCAGGTGGGATAAGCTAAAGTCGATGAAAATAGCTTATATCACCCAGGAGTTAAATTTAACCCCGGCTGAAGCTGAAAAATTCTGGCCATTATACAATGAGTTTGAAGCAAAACGGGATGAGATTGCCTCCAATTTATTACAAAGTCCACAACGTGGCCCCACAGATTTTGACCGCTTTTCTGATGAGGAGGTCAGTGAAATGATTAGTCTTAAATTCAAGGAAGAAAGAGCAATGGTCGACCTGCGTGAAGAGTATAATGAAAAATATAAGAAAGTACTTCCCATTAAAAAGATCGCCCGCTATTACGAATCAGAAAAAAAGTTCAGATCACATTTGCTTCATCAGATCAGGGATGGAAATTACAGAAATGCAAAAAGTGATTATATGAGGCGCAGGGGTGATAATTAAGAGATATGTGTAATTTTGTCTTCAATAACCCTGTAAGACAAAATTATATGAATACATCTGTAGAAATTAGCTATTATCCGCTGAACCAGGAATATGTGCCACCTATCCGTGAGTTTATCGACCGCTTAAATCAAGATAAACGACTGGTTGTCAAGACCAACGGGATGAGCAGCCAGATATTCGGCAAATATGATGATGTGATGGAAGTGCTGTGCAAAGAAATAAAAGATTCCTTTTCCAATCCACATTCCGTTTTTGTCATGAAGGTCATCAATGCCGACCTTGACGTTAGTGAATCCAAATAAGCCGGGTTAACGATGATAGAATGGTTAAGCGCAAATTATATTGAGGTCATTGCTGCCAGCCTGGGATTTATCGCCATCTATTTGCAAATCAAGCAAAAGATATGGTACTGGCCTGTATCGATCATCCTGGTCAGCCTGTATATCATTGTTTATATCCGGGCCAGGCTGTACGCTGACATGTCACTGCAGGTTTATTACCTGGTGATCAGCTTTTATGGATGGCATCACTGGTTATTTGGAAAGAGGGATGCACAAAATGATAAGTTAGCGATCACTTTTGCCTCTCGAAGACTCGGGATAATCTTATTCCTGGTCAGTATTGCCCTGTTCTTCTCTATTGCCGCTGTGCTGATCCATTTTACAGACTCTGACCTCCCCTACTGGGATGCTTTTACCACTGCCCTTAGCTTTGTGGCAACCTGGATGCTGGCCAGGAAAATAATCGAGAACTGGCTGGTATGGATCATTGTTGATGCCATTTCAATTGGAATTTACATTTATAAGGAACTTTATCCAACCACCATTTTATTCACTGCATTGACTATTCTGGCTGTTGTCGGTTATATCACCTGGAAGAAAGATGCAAATAAGCAAGGGGCATGAGCACTTACAGAATTGCAATTACCGGACCTGAATCAACTGGGAAGTCATTACTTACAGAGCAGCTGGCCAGGCATTATCATACATTGTGGGTTCCTGAGTATGCCAGGGAATACCTTAAGGAAATAGACAGGCCATATGATTACGAGGATATCCTGAATATTGCAAAAGGACAAATGTCAAAAGAAAATGCATTGGCCCCGCGTTCCGGTAAATTCTTATTTTGTGATACTGATCCCATCGTAACCAAGATCTGGTGTGATGTAAAATTTGGCACATGTCATTCATGGATCCTTGATCAGATTACCACTCAAGCTTATGATCTTTATCTGCTTTGCGATATCGACCTTCCATGGCAGCATGACCCGCTTCGGGAACATCCTGATAAACGGGAGTATTTGTTCAAACTATTCCATGATGAATTACGGAGCAGAAAGCTTCCTTTCAGGATCATCTCCGGGATGGGAGATAAACGTCTGAGACAGGCAATTAAAGTCATCGACCTAACGTTCTAATTACTAATTTTGCAGGAAAATAAAGAATAGCGCATGCACGTAGTTTACCTTCCCCGCTGGTATCCGCATAAATATGATCCCATGCCCGGATTATTCATCGAAAGGCATGGCCTTGCTGTTGCTGAACATTGTGATGTTTCTGTGCTTTATATTCATGCTGATGAACACCTGGAGAATGAGGATCATATCATTGATTGGGGGGAATCTGAGCAGCTGCCGACAATCAGGATTTACTACAGAAAAGTCAAAACCGGGTTTAAAGTGCTTGATTCATTGCGTAATGCATGGCGTTTCTACAAGTTCCATCGGAAGGGCCTGAAATTAATTAAGGAAAAATATGGCAAAGCGGATATCATTCATGTCCATGTGCTGACCCGCCATGGTGTAATCGCATGGTGGAACAAGAAAATGAATGGCATTCCTTATGTCATTACCGAACATTGGACAAGGTATCTGCCCTCAACAGGAACATATGGCAGCAAGTTTCACAGATGGCTTACCTCAATGGTTGCAAAGAATGCCTCTGCTATCATGCCTGTTACGGCGAACCTGAGGGATGCCATGATTAATTGCGGATTAGCAAACAGTAATTATGTTGTTATTCCCAATGTGGTTGACACAGAAATGTTTCAACCTGAAACAGAAAAGACCGCTAGCGAAAAAAAGCGCATCATACACGTAAGTTGTTTTGATGATGATCAGAAAAATATCTCAGGAATATTACGGGTAGTCAAAAGGCTGTCGGAAAAAAGACAGGACTTTATGGTGGACATGATCGGAGAGGGAATTCATTATGATGAGCTCGTTCGTCTCGCTGAACAATTGGGTTTGAAAGACAAGTATGCTGTTTTTTATGGCTTGAAGGAGAATGAAGAGCTGGCCGGCTTAATGCGTGAGGCTGACTTCATGATAATGTTCAGCAACTATGAAAACCTACCCGTGGTGATTCTTGAAAGTTATGCCTGTGGTGTTCCTGTCATTTCAACTGATGTGGGCGGTATCAGGGAACATCTTGACCCCATGCTTGGAAAACTGATTCAGCCCCTGGATGAAGATGCTTTCTATCAGGAAATCAACGATACCCTCGACCACCCTGACCGGTATGATAAAGGGGTGATAAGAAAGTATGCAGAAGACCATTTCAGCAATGAGGTGATTGGAAATCAATTATTTGAAGTGTATAAGGACACAATAAAGAGCAGATAAATTCCCTGTTTTGATCAATAAGATATTAAACACTTTCACTACACGAAGCATTGCAGCAATAGTCAATCTTCTGATTGCTGTTGTACTTTCACAATACCTTGGTCCGGCCGGTAAAGGGCAACAGGGGCTAATCATAACGACAATTGCTTTCATCCTGGTATTCAGCAACCTTGTTGGAGGTGCCACCCTGGTGTACCTGGTCCCGCGTTATCCTTACTCGAAACTCATCGTACCATCCTATATCTGGTCCCTCATCATTAGCGCCATATCCCTTCCTGTTCTATTGCTCATTCGGGTCATCCCTTCGGAATACATCCTGCATGTGAGCATTCTCTCTGTGATTAATTCTTTCGCCAGCATTAATATGACCTTGCTCATTGGTAAGGAAAAGATACGGACAGCAAACCTGATTGCGGTCCTGCAACCCATTATCATCATCCTGGTACTTGTTTTTTTCTTTGCTGTTCCTGAAAAACAGGATGTGCAATCCTATATAATCGCCCTTTATCTGGCATTTTTCATCAGCTGGTTCATTGGGGCTCTGGCTGTGATCAAAGTATTTGGCAAGATTGGCCTTGGAATGAAAGAAAACCTGTCGGTGGTCAACGACATGTTCAGGTTAGGATTCATGAACCAGCTGGCTCATATCACCCAATTTATGAGCTTCAGGCTGAGCTATTATTTTCTGGACATATACCATGGGGCGGATAGTGTTGGAGTATATTCCAATGGTGTCTCAATTATTGAATCAATATGGCTGGTGGGTAAAAGCATTTCCCTTGTACAATATGCCCGCATTGCCAATACGGACGACAATGCCTATGCCCAGGATCTGTCCATTCACCTGTTAAAAGCGAGCTTCCTGATTAGTTTACTGGCTATTATCTTAATGGTTGTGTTGCCGGTGTCATTCTATACTTTTATTTTCGGACAAGGCTTTGAAGGTATTAAAATTGGCATATATGCCCTTGCACCCGGTGTCCTGGTTTATAATATTTCCATCATCCTGGGGCATTATTTTTCGGGTTGTGGAAAATACCACATCAATACCATCTCGTCCACCATCGGCTTGATCATCGCAATTCTTTGTTATGTCCTGCTGATCCCTGATTATGATATTGCCGGTGCCGGCCTGGCTACCAGTATTTCATACGCGGCTACCTCTTTATCCATACTTATCTTTTTCCTTGCTGAATCCAGGAAACCTGCACGAAGCTTTTTCATTAATGGAAAGGATATATTGATGTACTACACAGAGGCCAGAAAATTTCTGTTCGAAAAACAAAACAGGGAAGAATCCTAATCTTCTTTTGGTAATATTTTCAGGTTGACATCAAAGATCTTCTCAGGATGTATAGGAGTTATAAAGGCTTTGCTCTTTAAAGGTTTCTTTGAAAAGATAGCACAAAGTGTATTGGAAACGTAATAAAGGTGTTGATGCAAGCCTTTTGGCACACCATCCATTATCCCTGCAAATACTTCATACCTGATCGTTTCCGGGTTGTATGCGTAATCATGCCAAACCACGATGCTGTCATCGTGAACGAGGTGGCTGAACACCCTTTGACTATCATTGCGGACCATTTCAAAATGGTGATCCCCATCAATGAAAATCAGATCAAACTTTTTATTCAGTCCGGCAAAATCAAAATTTACCGAATCCCCCCTCAGGTGGATAATATTCTCAAGCCCTCTTGATAAGGTGCCATACTCTTTAAGATACTTTTCCGAATAACCTGCATCCTTAATGTCTTTCTGACATAGGTTCAAAGTATAGCAAGAGCTTGCCACTTCCGAAACATTGGCCACACTTTCACCCCTCCATGTACCGATCTCAAAATAATCGCAATTTTTTGTACGCCTGGCCAGGGCCCTGAGTAAGGCAAGGTCTGTAATAAGACAACCGCCATCCAGAAAAGCATAAGGCTTTATATTTTCCTCATTATTTTTCATCAGGTCTGCAATTTCCACCACAGGAAGCGGATTGTTTTGGCCGAACTTTTGTTTGACATATTTCTGCCATTCGCTGTTATCATTAATCACGTTGTTCAGCAGGTATGGTTTACGAAGGAGTGCTGAGATAGCTTTGTATAGTTTGGTAAGTTTATTCATGGCCCGAAATTAATCATAATTCATCAAGGAACTCTTTGATAAAGTTTAAATTTTTCATTTTCCCATACCAGTTGGATCCAGTCAGGATTACCCATAACATACTGTTTCAAAGAATGATCTGAATAATCAGTATGAATGAGAAAATAATTTACGCCCATCTTTTCAAATTGCTCAGATACAATACCCGGGTTTTGATCGGGTTTGTTGGACATACTCAGCCTGGAAGTATACAAGGCCAGCACCCTGGGCTTGAAAAAGACAATGCTTGCATCAGGCGGGGTATTGCTCCGGATATAATCAAAAGCTGCTATTGCTGCTTCTTCTTGCGGCCCCGGGATCACTTTATTCCTTTCGCTTTGGATATGCAGAAAAGTATTCAGGTACAATGACAAAGCAAGTATACCCAGAGTCAGGATTTTAACATTCCTGTTCAGTGTAAAATCAAACCTGAAAGCATTCATCCCCAATACCATATAGTACATCAGGTAAGGTATAATGGGTAAAAGGAACCTGAATCCTGAATGCCTGTATGGGTATATCAGGATAACCCCGAGATAAAGCAAAAGCAGTATATCGATAAAATTGAATTTCCTGACAAGATGGTTGATAAACCCCAGAATGATAAAGGCCAGGGCAATGGCGTGCATGACCAGGGTTGCCCATTGCCAGTGATGCGTATAAGGTGTAAAGAAA
>JAUXCL010000226.1 GCA_030618905.1 Bacteroidales bacterium
CGCCTCCGGATAGCACATAATTGCCTATGGAAATTTCACGGCTGATATACAATTCCCGGATGCGCTCATCAATACCCTTATAATGCCCGCACAGGAGAATGATGTTTTGCTGCAGTGATAAGCTATTGGCCATAGCCTGGTCAAGTAGTTCCCCATCAGGAGAGAGGTAAATGATCTCATTATATGACCTTTCTGCTTTCAGCTTCTCAATACACCTGGAAATGGGTTCAGCCATCATGACCATACCTGCACCGCCGCCATAAGGGTAGTCGTCAATACTTTTGTACTTATTCGAAGAAAAATCACGGAGATTATGGTAATGGATTGTAAGAAGTTTTTTGTCAATGGATCGTTTGATGATGGAATGTGAAAAGGGTCCATCAAACATTTCTGGGAAGATCGTAATTATATCTATGCGCATATAAAAATAAAAAAAGGTCGCGCAATATTTGAAGGGAAGGATTTGCACGACCTAAAACCAAATCTTATAACTTAATCAAAAAGCCACCACAAATATAGAAAATATTTTCAGTTTGTCAAGTCCCAACTACAATTTGTAAATTTGCAAATGCCTGAATTGGATTATAATTTGTAACTTTGAGGCACTATTTAGAATCGTTTTAAATTTGTATGGGCGTAATTTTTGGAACTTTTTACAAACAAATTAATGATGAAAAATTTTCTTTTTACACTCGTTTTAGTCTTGATTTTCACTTCAACAATAGGCCAGGTTGCCCCGGATAAATATTTTGTGGCATTCACCGATAAGGACAATTCACCATATTCAATTGACGAGCCTCTGGAATATTTATCTCAAAGAGCCATCGACAGAAGAGACAGGCAAGGGATTGCCATAGATGAAAAGGACCTGCCATGTAACCCATCTTATCTTCAGGGTGTGGCCCAGGTGGGTGTAACATTGCTTAATCCTACAAAATGGCTTAATGGAGTCACAATTTATACCGATGATTCAGTGAAGGTTATTCTGATTCTGGCCCTGCCATACGTGAAAGATGTGCTTAAATCGCCTGTATATCAGCCAAAACCGAACTTTGAGAAATCATTCTTTGCCCGTGAAGCTTCAATGGTATTTAGCAGCAGAGATATTGCAGAACCAGGCTCGGGCGCATCCTATGATTATGGTAATGGCTATAACCAGATTCACATGCTCAAAGGGGATGAATTGCATGATATGGGCTATAGTGGAGAAGGAATGGTAATTGCTGTTTTGGATGCCGGATTCACGAATGCCAATACCATTGCTGCATTTGACAGTCTCTGGGACAATGGTCAGATCCTGGGTTCCTGGGATTTTGTCAATACTGGCCCGATGACTTTTGATCAGCATGGCCATGGCACCTCGGTGTTATCTACCATAGGAGCCAATGTTCCCGGTGAATTGGTGGGCACAGCTCCCCATGCCTCCTTTTATTTATTTCGTTCTGAAGACACCGACTCCGAATATATTGTTGAAGAATACAACTGGGTCTCTGCCGCCGAATATGCCGATAGCGCAGGGGCAGATGTGATCAACTCCTCCCTGGGATATGTTGACTTCGATGATCCCTCACAGGATCATACCTATGAAGATATGGATGGGAATACTACACCTGTCACCATTGGCGCTGATATTGGTGCTTCCAGGGGCATGATCATGGTCAATAGCGCCGGTAATGAAGGAAACTCCTCAACGTATCCCTACCTTATAGCCCCTTCAGATGGCGATAGTGTTGTATGTGTTGGTGCAGTTGATGGAAACGGCGATTATGCTCCTTTCAGCTCCAAAGGCCCTTCATCAGATGGCCGTGTAAAACCTGATGTTTTAGCACAGGGCTCCGGAACCTGGGTAGCCTTCCCGGAAGGATTTTTTGCCCCTTCCGGAGGAACTTCCTTTTCATCTCCCATTACTGCCGGTATGATGGCCTGCCTGTGGCAAGCCAACCAGGATATGAATAATATGGAAATTATCGCTGCCGTGCAACAAAGTGGCAGTACTTATGAAAATCCCAGCGACACACTCGGCTATGGCATCCCTAATTATGTTGATGCCAATAATATCCTGACCATTATCGAATCAGGCAATACACTTCTGGAGGAAAATATTTCCCTGTACCCAAATCCTTTCAGGGACCAAATAAATATTTCCTTTGATAGTGATTCACAAGGGGAATATGTTGTTGAACTGCTCGATGTATTTGGCAGAATACTTTATCGTGAGTATTATGTTGCATCAGGCAATGATAAATTGTCACTTGATGGATTAAGTCAGTTGGCAGATGGAGCGTATGTTGTGAGGATCACGAAAGACGGGAAGACCGCGAGTAGAAAGCTTATTAAATGCCAATCGATTTCATTATCCCATTAAGCTTCTCTTCAAGCCTGTCATTCATCTCCCTGAACTCTGCTTTTGAAACAAGCTTTTCTTTAACCCCAAAATAAAACTTGATCTTGGGTTCGGTACCGGAAGGACGAACGCTGATCTTGCTGCCATCTTCCAGGAAGAACTGCAATACATTGGACTGGGGAAGGTCTGTCCGGGTTTCTTCAGCACTTATCAGATTCCGGATCGTTGACGTCTGGTAATCCCGGATCTCAACTACTTTGCTGTTATTGATATACTCCGGAGGTTGATTTCTGAAGCCGGCCATCATCTGTTCGATCTCTTCAGCTCCTGCTTTGCCTTTTTTAACCACTGAGAGCAATGATTCTTTATAGAAGCTGAATTCCAAATAGATATCCTGCAACAGCTCATATAATGATTTTCCCTGTTCGGCAGCCCAGGCTGCAGCTTCGGCAATTAGTGCACAGGAACTGACAGCATCTTTATCCCTTACAAAATCGCCAATCATATACCCGTAGCTTTCCTCCCCACCGGCAATAAACGTTTGCTTTCCTTCTTTCAGCCTTATCATTTTAGCAATCCACTTAAATCCGGTTAACACATCATAACAGGGAACGCCGAAATGATTGGCAATATCTTTCAGTAATTCAGAGGTTACAATGGTTTTAACAATATATTCTTTACCGGATAGCTTCTGATTCTCCTGCCATTTTCGGATGATATAGTAGAGCAGGAGGGAAGCGGTCTGATTTCCATTGAGCAAAATGAGTTCACCCCGGTCATCCCTTACCGCAATACCTACCCTGTCAGCATCAGGATCGGTGGCCATCACCAGGTTCGCTTCCACTTCCTCAGCAAGGTTTAAGGCCATTTCCAGGGCAGATTGCTCTTCGGGATTGGGTGATTTCACAGTGGGGAAATTGCCGTCAGGTTCAGATTGTTCCTTTACCACAAAGACATTTTCAAAGCCAAAGTCTTTCAAACACCTGGGGACCATTACGGTTCCTGTACCGTGAATTGGTGTATAAACGATCTTCAGGTCTTTTTGCCTGGCAATGGTTTCAGGGGAAAGCGACAAGCTTTTGATTTGCTCCAGGTATATTTCATCAATGTCAGCACCGATCATTTCAATCAAGCCTTCATTGCCCTTGAATTCTACCGCATCGATGCTTTGAATCTCATTAACCTCATTGATTACATTTTTATCATGTGGAGGGATGAGTTGGGCACCATCATCCC
>JAUXCL010000134.1 GCA_030618905.1 Bacteroidales bacterium
AAGCGGGAAGCGGGAAGCGGGAAGCGGGAAGAGGGAAGAGGGAAGCGGGAAGCGGGAAGAGTGAAGCGGGAAGAATAAACAGATAAACAGATAAATGATATTATTTGAGATTTAACAGTATAACAATATTACAATATAACAGTATAACAATATTACAATATAGCAATCCAAATTTGAACCTAGAACCAATATCACTTCCCACTAACCGAATACTTCTCCCATTTATCAATAACCCCCTGCATATCTTCCGGCAGTTCCGAATCGAAATTCATGGTTTTACCTGAAACAGGGTGCCGGAATCCCAGTGATTTGGCATGCAAAGCTTGCCTGGGGATCATCTTGAAACAGTTTTGGACAAATTGCTTGTACTTTGTAAAGGTTGTGCCTTTGAGGATGATATTTCCTCCATAGGTTTCATCATTGAAAAGGGGATGCTTGATATACCTGAAATGGGCTCGGATTTGATGTGTGCGGCCGGTTTCCAGTTTGCACTCCACAAGAGTAACATAGCCAAAGCGCTGAACTACCCGATAGTGCGTAACAGCATGTTTTCCCTTAGATCCATCTTTGAAAACGCTCATGATCTTTCGGTTCTTAGGGTTACGCCCCAGGTTTTCACTTATGGTCCCGCTGTCCTCCTTGAGGTCACCCCATACAAGTGCATAATACCTTCTGTCGACGTCATGCTTATAGAAATATCCAGCCAGTCTGGTTTGAACCAACTCATTCTTTGCTACCAGGAGTAAGCCTGTAGTATTTTTATCTATCCGGTGCACCAGTAATGGAAATGCTTCGGGGTTGCCGGATGTTTCTCTCAAATAATAGGTCAGCGCATTTACCAGGGTTCCTGTGTAATTTCCATAGGCGGGATGGACAACCATACCGGCTGCTTTATTAACAACCAGCAGATCCTTATCTTCATAAACGATGTCAAGCGGAATATTTTCAGGAATAATTTCAATTTCCCTGGGGGGATGTGAAAGTACAATTGAAATCACATCGCCGGGTTTGACCTTATAATTGGATTTTACTGCCTGGCTATTAACCAGGATATTACCTGCCCTGGCAGCATTCTGGATTTTATTCCGTGAGGCATTTTCAATCCGAAGCATCAGGAATTTATCAATCCGGAGCGGACTTTGTCCGGGGTCAACCGAAAGCCTGAAATGCTCAAATAATTCACTTTCTTCTTCCTGGAAGTTTTGATGATCAGCCATGTACATTGGTTTGAAAATGCGCTCCTAGTGATTAATCATGAATTTGCCGGATATTGTCTTGCCTGAAGAGGGATTATGAAACCTGATAATATACACCCCATTTGCCAGGTCAGAAATATCGATCTCCTGACTGAAGCCCTGATGGAATACCAGCTGGCCATACATATTGTAAATCATTAATTCTGATGAAGGATACTTCAAATCACCAGTCATACCCGATACACGGATATGAAGTGTACCATCCCTGTTTGGATTTGGAAAGAGCATCAGCTGGCTTTCCTCTTCAGTATTTTCCGGGAGCCCTGTGGGATCAAATTCTTCACCCAATACCGGGCGCATAAGCATCGATCCGGTATAAGCTGTCTTTTGCCACTGCCCTGTTACATTATAATATATATTAGCACTGGCATCGTTAAATGCATCCCATCCTATATTCAGATTATCCGCTGTGGTCTGCATCCAGCCAATATAGAAGACACTTGTGACGGGCACAGGCTCATCAAGATAATAGGTGCTCATGCGGTACAGGTCCTTGGTAAAACCAGGTCGAAGGTTAGCTTGTTCATAAATCACCTCACCTGGCTCCCCATCATTATCTCTCCACACGAGTAATACAAATAAATTGTCATTTGCATCATTCTGTGTTCTGTTAAAGTACATCCTGACTGCCCGCAGGGTATCTTTTATATTCAGCTTGAAACGATAGGCTACACGCCCGAAGATGGTATTTACACCATAACCGGCTTCCGGCGTACCATCATCATAAGCATAATAGTTATAAAATTTTTGCAGAAATTGAATAGTATCTCCTATGGTATCAGCAGCTGTAAATCCATTGATTCGATGCTCTATGTGGAAAAGAGCGCTGTCTTTTCCAAACCCTAATGAATAAATAAAGTTAACCGGTGGGCAGGCATGTGCAGCCCCACAGGTTGCATCACATCGTTGATAGCCAAACTCATAGAAAGGTGGGAGGTTACAACCTCCACCATCATAGAAATAATTGAAAGTACCATCGATCTCATCAACTTTATACCAGTAATCCGTATTGTAAGCTTCATCATCAAGATTGGTGATCAACACGTAGGTAGAATCATTCATTTCGTTGGTTGGGTCATTCTTGTATTGGTTGTACGGCATGGACTCATAACGTTTCAGCAGGGAAAGGGCCCGCTCGGCAAAAGTGATCTTCCTGTATGTAGAGTCGCTGGCCGAACGGTTGATGTTCAGGTATACATAATCCACATTCCAATGGTCGGTATTGGAACGCCAGCTGGGAACATTGTTGCTGGAAAGACTGGCATAATTGAAAAATCTGAATTGAAAACTGTTTTTATAATATCGTGCACTGTCTGTTACCGGGATCAACAGCTGCCTGGAATAGGTATTATATTTGCTGTAAAACGAATCCAGTTTCATTCCTTCCGAACTCCAGATCGTATACCAATTGGTTTCAGGAACGAGTATTGTATCGCATGGCATACTGATGGTATCGTCATAATGCAGAGTGTCTGTCGCTACAATGTACAAACCGGAATCACATTCCGGTGGGGCAAATAAGGTGTCGAACGGATAGATTACTTCTCCGGGAAATATATATTCATCAAGGGGAATCAAAATAGAATCGACATATCCAAAAACTGAGTCGCCTGAATAAACGCCAAATTGTAACACCAGAGAGTCCCAGGCCTCCGGCGCATTACCCCGTCCCTGGGGTTGGTAATAAAAACTAAAATAGATGGAGTCAGCTACAGTAATTGCCCTGGCTGCCGGGCTGAAGATGGAATCAAGTCTTATCAGGTTTGAAACCAGGTAATCTGCAATAAAAGGAAATGTACCGGCCTCCGGAAATAGATTCCCGCTGGCATCGATCGCATCAAAAGTAGCTGCCCCGACATTGGCCGAATGATAAGCAAAATCCGCATTAATATAAGTGTCATTAGAGGCCCAGCGTTCTTCAGCCGGGTATATTTCGACCTGATGGAAGTCATCAAAAAAGGGCATATTATTGCTTGGCCTGTTATCACGGCTTCTCATAATTCCAAGGCCTTGTGCTGCCATCTTTTTCAGTTCCTGCTTAATGACTGGATTATACTTTAATCCGGTTAGCACTTCCTGTCCGGAAGATGTTGATACAATGATAATCAGGCAGAAAAGTGATACAATATATTTCATAATCTGTAATAATTGCACATCTTATTGTTTTAATAATACCGCGTAGTATCTACTGCAGTGGTGTCAGGCAGATATTTCTGTATGAGCGCCCCGAAATCGTAAAACTCATCAGATCTCAAACGGATATTGATTTTCTGGCCTCTGTATAAAGTTGTTTTATTGCTCCAATCAGGTCTTTGCTGGTATACTTTGCTGTGTGAATTATCTTCACCATCAAGGAAATATACAGATCCAACATTAAAGGATGCACGGTTAATGGCATCTATAGCTTCATCAATATATAAACCAAGCAAAAAAGGCACCGCCACACGTTTACGATCTCCCAGGCCTAAAACCAGTTCAATGCCCACCCCTTTTTCAATAAGCGTGCCCGGTTCAATGAGCTCATCCTGGTAAACCTGCTCTAAAACAGCATTCTCAGCAAAATCTGATACATATTCAAGTTTTTTGACTACCAGCCCTTTAGCGCGTAAAAGGTTAATTGCCTGTCGCAATGACAGGTCAATCAGGTCAGGCATTTCAACTTTTTCCGGCATCTTGGCTACGATGCTCACATAGATCTTCCTGCCTTTTTTGACTTTCGAACCGGGTAATGGATCCTGTATGACAATGGCTTCCTTTGTATTTTTTGAATCATATAAAGAATCGATCACGATAAATTCGAACAAATCAGCAAAATCACTTTCCTCAATTTCCACAAGGGTTTGACCATGAAAATCCGGCACGATATATTCATCCCCATGTTCAGTGTATATTTTCAGGAATTGGAAAATGGCAAGAAACAAGATAATTGTGATCACAATGGAAATCCCAAAGTGAATATAAAATTTCTTTTTAGTAAGAAATCCAAAGAAAGCCATTTTTAGTAATTTTATGCTTGCTTTTGTGCAATGTGCCGGGGTGAAAACACGTTTTCAATCATAACTGGAAAAAAGGTTGATTATTGCCCCTTTAGGGCAAAGATAAACATTAATTGAGTATATGAAAAAGAACATTGCCGTTGTTGCCGGGGGTAATTCCGGTGAATATGAAGTAAGCATCAAAAGTGGACAGGTGGTTATGGACCACCTGCCGGAAGATCGATATTCCACCTATGTGATCATCATTAATGATCAGGACTGGTATCATAGCACTGCTGAGGATCAGAAAGTTCCGGTGGATCAGTCTGATTTTACACTTGATTTGCCAGATGCAAAGATCAGCTTTGATGCCGTATTTATTGCAATTCATGGCACACCGGGCGAAGACGGCAGGCTGCAGGTTTATTTCGACAAGCTTGGCATCCCTTATACTTCATGCGACATGGTTACTTCTGCAATGACCTTCAACAAATATTTCAGCACTTGTTTTGTAAATACCCTGGATGTTTTGACTGCCAGGTCTATATTGATTCGTAATGCTGTTGAGGTAAAGACTGAAAAAATCCTCCAGGTAACGGGCCTTCCTTGTTTTATCAAACCGAATAAGGGAGGATCCAGTGTGGGTATTTCAAAGGTAAACCATGCAGATGAGTTACCCCCGGCTGTTAAAAGAGCATTTGAAGAAGATGATGAGGTAATTGCGGAAGGATTTATACCGGGCAGGGAGATTACCTGCGGTGTGCTGATGCACAAGGGCGTAATTACCGCGCTGCCTATAACGGAAATAGTCAGCAAAAATGAGTTCTTTGATTATGAGGCCAAATATGAAGGGAAATCTGAAGAAATTACACCTGCTCCTATTCCTGAAGAGATAGCCAAAAAATGCCAGAAATTATCAGTATTCCTGTTTAAAGAAATGGAATGTAAAGGGGTTGTGAGGTTTGATTATATTTTTAATGATGCGGGTATCTATTTTCTGGAAGTGAATACCGTTCCCGGGTTCACAGAAGAGAGTATCATCCCCCAGCAAGCCAGGGAAGCTGGGATTACACTGTCTGAGTTGTTCTCGGATATGATTGAACAAGCAGTTGGTGGTTAGTGGTGTGGTTTATCTGCAGAATTCTTGTAAATAGTTTACCAGTTTAGCTGTAGCCAACGCCCTATGACTGATGCTGTTTTTTGTTGCCGGGTCCATCCCGGCAAATGTTTCCTGATACCCTTCCGGTACAAATATTGGATCATAACCGAATCCCCGGGATCCTCTTTTATCCTTTATGATGTTGCCATTGACAACCCCTTCGAAATGATATTCATTACCATCAAGAATCAGGCTAATGACTGTTCTGAACCTGGCTGCTCTATTTTCAAATTCCCTGAGTTCACCAAGTACTTTACTCATATTGTTGTCTGCAATACATTCCTCTCCGGCATACCTGGCAGAATGCACGCCGGGTCGTCCGCCCAGACTGATAATTTCCAATCCGGTATCATCCGCAAAACAATTCATGCCGAAATTGTCCCAAACAAACCTGGCCTTGAGACTTGAATTCCCTTCCAATGTAGAAGCGGTCTCAGGGATATCATCATAACAACCTATATCCTTTAATCCTGAGATTTCATATTGATCTCCAATGATGGACCTGATCTCTTCGAGTTTGTGCTGGTTATTGGTGGCAAAGACAATACTTTTCATGGGGCAGGATAAAAAAAAGGGCAATCCTTGAATTGCCCTTTTATAGTTATTTTATGATCATTACGGAAATGTAACTGCCGGATAATCAGTGATGTTCACCTGAGGTACATTAGATGTAAATAACTGATTAATCTGTTTAATAAAGAGGTGTGCAACAAATGCATTACCCTGTCCGGTCAGGTGAATGCCATCCAAAGCGAACACATTACCCTGGACAAATTCGTTGGTCAGGGTTACGCCATCAATGGTAAATCCATGAGCAGAGAGACCTGAAAAGGCTGAATTTATGTCAACCAATGCTGTTTTATTCCCGAAAATAGAAGTTTCAATGGCTGTATTAAATCCAATGGTGGCATTGTTGATGAGTTCAACTTCCGGTGCAATAAGCGTATATTGCCCGGGAATTGGTTTCTGGCTTCCCCAGCCAGCACACTTCAAAGAGTCTTGAGGCACAGACATCAACAGGTATTCACCATCTGTGATTTGTCTCAGTCCCCCGATCAGATTGTAAGGTGCATTGGTATCTGCAATAACAAACTTATTATAGCCTGCCTGAAAAACCATTTCCGGAGCACCAACAGCCTGGGCACCCTGGTTATAGGGTGCATAAGCCTGGTTTAACTGATCAGCCAGATCCTGTGTCAATTGCAAACCGTAAATGGGTATTGTTGTAAAGAAGGGGATGTCTTTGATATTGGGGATATTGGCAATAGCACCACTTGCACCTGTTGCAGCAATAGCATCCATGATCGCATTAAGGGATTGTTGAAATACAGCTTGTTCGGTGATCACATCACCTGCACCCCCTGAGAGCGCATATCCAAGTACATCATACGTACCGATCCACAAGCTATAGAAAGTAGGGTTCACCTGTAATCCTA
>JAUXCL010000169.1 GCA_030618905.1 Bacteroidales bacterium
AATCCCTCAGGATCACCAAGGGACGCTTTCTCAATGACATGGATATTGATGAAGTCAGGAAAGTTGTTGTTGTGGGCCGCGTTGTTGAAGATGCCCTGTATAAAGGCGAATTCCCTATTGGCACCTATCTTAAGATAAGTGGTGTGCCTTTTAAGGTCGTTGGTACATTCGATGACCCGGGTGGAGAACGTGATGAACGAAGGGTTTATGTGCCGTTAACCACAGCACAAAGAATTTTTAATGAAGGCAACAGGGTTCAGAATATATGTTTGCTTCTGGACGATGCTACAACAGAAGAAAGTAAAGTGGTTGAAGATATGGTCAAAGCAGAGCTGGCATCAAAATATAAGTTTGACCCCACAGACCAACGGGCTGTTTTCATATTTAACACCATAGAAAATTACCAGCAATTCATGAGCCTGTTTTCCGGCATACGTCTGTTCATCTGGATCATAGGAATAGGAACAATTATCGCAGGCATTGTAGGGGTCAGTAATATTATGATGATCGTTGTCAAAGAAAGAACTATGGAAATAGGCATACGCAAAGCCATGGGTGCAACACCCTGGTCGGTAATCAGCCTTATCCTCCAGGAGTCCATCCTGATCACCGCCTTCGCAGGCTATATTGGACTGGTCCTGGGTGTAGGCCTGCTTGAGTTATCCTCAACATTCATGCCCCCGACCGATTATTTTGCCAATCCTGAAGTAAATATCCAGGTTGCTGTCGGTGCAACATTGTTACTTGTGTTTTCAGGTGCACTGGCAGGGTTCGTACCGGCACGAAAGGCAGCGAGGATACGGCCGGTGGAAGCGCTTAAAGACGAATGAAATGATTTACAATTTACAATTTACAGTTTACAGTATACGATTGGGATATGAGGATTTTTGATTTAGATAGATGGCAGGAGATTTTTAGCGCACTGAAGAAGAACAAGCTTCGTACCTTCTTTACAGCCTTTGGTGTGTTCTGGGGCATCTTCATGCTGGTCATTATGCTGGGCTCCGGCAAAGGACTTGAGAATGGTGCGACTGAAGGCTTTGGCGATATGGCCACCAACAGTATTTTCATGTGGACTCAAAACACCACTATCCCATATAAAGGATTTCCTCCCGGCAGGCGCTACAATTTTAATAATGCCGATACAAAAGCTCTTCTGGACAATATTCCTGAGATCGAATACCTTGCCCCAAGGATACAGGGATGGGGAGGAAGCAGTGCCAATAATGTGATCAGGGGAGAACGTACCGGCAACTTCAGGATACAGGGAGATTATCCTGATTACAACCTGATTGATCCCATGCATATTTTAAGTGGCCGTTTTATCAATGATCTCGACATTGAACAAAAACGTAAGATAATCGTCATCGGTGAAAGGGTCAAAGAAGAGATGTTCAAGTCCGATGAAAACCCTATCGGACAGTACCTGCAAATTCAGGGTGTATATTTTAAAGTGGCCGGTGTGTTTAAGAGTAAGAAGCCGGGACAACGTGCAGACCGGGAGAACCAGGCCATCTACATGCCCTTCACCACGCTTCAAAAGACCTATAATTTTGGAGATATCGTCGGCTGGTATTCCATGACCTCCCGTGCAGATGTACCGGCTTCAGTCGTAGAAGAAAAAGCAAAGAAAATATTAAGAGAAAGGCACAGCATCGCTCCCGATGATGAACGTGCAGTAGGTTCATTCAATGTTGAAGAGGAGTTCAATAAAATGGTCCGTCTCTTCTCAGGCATTAACGGCCTGATCTGGATCGTAGGCATAGGAACTTTGCTGGCAGGCATCATTGGTGTCAGCAATATCATGCTCATCATCGTCAAAGAAAGAACAAAAGAAATTGGCATCCAAAGGGCCATTGGGGCCACACCGATGAATGTCATCAGCCAGATCATCATTGAGTCCGTATTCCTGACCGCACTGGCAGGTTATATCGGACTGGTGCTCGGGGTTGGCCTGGTGGAACTGGTGAATTATGCTTTGATCAATTTCGGAACTGGTTCTGAGATGTTCTCCAACCCCGAAGTTGACTTTAGCCTGGCCATTAGGGCTTTGATTATCCTTGTCCTGGCTGGTGTGATTGCCGGCCTGATACCGGCAAGAAGAGCGGTTAGCATCAAACCTATTGATGCGTTAAGAAATGAATAAAATGAAAATTTAACAAATCATAACCATGAAAACTTTTTTTAAGATCCTGATTGCAGTTATTATCGGAGGAATCTTCGTGTATACCATCGTTTTCCTTTACGGTAAATCAAAGGAACAACCAGTCATATACCAGACTTCGTCAGCAACTGAAATGCCCATTATCAAAAAGACCGTAGCCACAGGTTCGGTGGTGCCACGTAAAGAGATTGAGATCAAACCCAAGGTATCCGGTATCATCGAGGAGGTTTACACAGAACCCGGGGAAATGATCAAAAAAGGCGATGTCATCGCCAAGGTCAAGATCATCCCTAATATGGTCAACCTCAACAATGCCCAATCCCGTCTAAACAGGGCCAGGAACAACGAGAGTGATGCAAAAAGGGATTATATGAGGCAGAAAGACCTGTATGAAAGCGGAGTGGTCCCCAGGGCTGATTTTGAAGATTATGAACTGGCGTATTTCAATGCGCAGGAAGAGGTACAGGCAGCTGAAAACAACCTGGAGCTGATCAAAGAAGGCCAGACCAGTCGCTCGGACCAGCCTACTAATACGCTTATCCGTTCAACCATTGATGGCATGGTGCTCGCAGTACCGGTCAAGGAAGGTAACTCGGTCATTGAAAGCAACACCTTTAATGACGGGACCACCATTGCTACCATTGCCGATATGGGAGAGATGATATTTGAAGGCAAGATCGATGAGACTGAAGTCGGCAAGATCAAGGAAGGCATGCCTTTGATCCTTACCATAGGGGCTATTGAGGATGCTAAATTTGAAGCACTTTTGGAGCATATATCTCCCAAGGGTGTGGAGGAAAACGGTGCCATACAGTTTAAGATCAAGGCTGCAGTGGATCTGCAAGCAGATTTATTTGTCAGGGCCGGCTACAGTGCCAATGCCGATATCGTGCTGGCGCAGACAGATTCCGTATTGTCGATACAGGAGAGCCTGTTGCAGTTTGAAAACGATTCGGTTTATGTTGAAATTGAAACGGAGCCACAGGTTTTCGAAAAGAGATTCATTGAACTGGGCCTTTCCGATGGGATCAACGTGGAGGTCAAAGAGGGTTTGACTTTAGAAGATAAAATCAAAATACCTCAACAGGGGATTCAATAAATTGAGGCTTATCTGAGCAATTCCATATATATTTCGGATGATGAATGCAAATATGCTTATTTTCGCGCTAAGAAACGTTTAAAATATAGCCACTTATGAAAAAGATTATTGCACCCGCAATGTTATTCGTATTATTTGCCATTCTTTATGGATGTGAACCCAAAATGAAAAGCGCAGAAGAAATTGAAAATGCCCGCCAGGGTATCATTCCCTCGGAAATCGCGTTAAACCCGGTTTCCGAAGCCACAGTCAAAAACAGACTTGGCATTTATGCCCCCTTCAAATTACAGGCCGACATCAGCCATCTCAGCGAAAATGAAAAGCAGCTACTGCTCCGCTTATTTGATATTGCCGATATCATGGAAGACCTTTACTGGAAACAAGCCATTGGCAACAGGGAAGATTTTCTCAGCAGGATCAGCGACAAGAGCAGCATGGAGTTTGCCAAAATCAATTATGGCCCATGGGACAGGCTCAATAACAACAAATCCTTTATCGACGGGATTGGTGAAAAACCCAAAGGAGCTAATTTTTACCCTGCCGATATGAGCAAGGAAGAATTCGAAGCTTTCGAAGATCCTGACAAATCCAGCCTTTACACCCTGATCCGCAGGAATGAGAATGGATCGCTCAAGTCAGTCTGGTACCACGAAGCCTATGCTTCATATGTGCAAAAAGCAGCATCGCTCCTGAAAGAAGCAGCCACTTTTGCCGATGACAAAGGTCTTAAGAAATACCTGGAAATGCGCGCAGATGCGCTGCTTACTGATGATTATCAGCCCAGTGATTTTGCCTGGATGGAAATGAAAACATCAAATATTGATTTCGTGGTAGGCCCCATTGAGAATTATGAAGATGCTTTATATGGCTACAAGGCTGCCTATGAGTCATTCATCCTGTTGAAAGACCTGGAATGGAGTAAGAAGCTGGAGAAGTTTGGTGCCATGCTGCCTGATCTTCAGAAAGAATTGCCTGTTGACCCGGAGTACAAGAAAGACATACCGGGCGCAGATGCAGATATGAATGCCTATGATGTGATCTATTATGCCGGCGACTGTAATGCCGGAAGCAAGACCATCGCCATTAACCTTCCCAATGATGAAGAAGTACATGTTAAGATAGGATCCAGGAAGTTGCAGTTGAAAAATGCCATGCAGGCCAAGTTCGACAAGATCCTGGTCCCCATTTCCGACTTGTTGATAGATCCCAGCCAGCGTGAATATATTACCTTCACCGCATTTTTTGAAAATACCATGTTCCACGAAGTGGGCCATGCGATGGGCATCAAGAACACCATCAATGGCAAAGGCACTGCCCGCGAAGCTTTAAAGGAACAGTACTCAGCCATTGAAGAAGGCAAGGCCGATATCATGGGCCTTTACCTGGTTACCAAACTTTATGAAAAGGGAGAACTCACCGAAGGGGAAGTGATGGATAATTATATCACTTTCTTTGCCGGTATCTTCCGTTCAAGCCGCTTTGGAGCGGCCAGCTCTCACGGCAAAGCCAATATGATGAGATTCAATTATTTTGCTGAAAACGGTGTGTTTACACGGAACCAGGATGGAACCTATACCGTTCATTTTGAGAAGATGAAAGTGGCCATGGTCAGCTTAATGCAAAGGATCCTTACGGTCCAGGGCAATGGTGATTATGAGGCAGCAAAGGAATGGGTTCAAAGCCAGGCTATGGTCCAGCCACAACTGCAGGCCGACCTGGATCGTCTCAATGAATCCGGTATCCCTGTCGATATCGTATTTGAAAAAGGAATTAAAGTAATGGGATTAAAATAACATAATGTTAATTAAATTTAAGATTACAATGAAACGTTTACTATTTGTTTTACTGCTTGTACTTGCACTTGGCTTTCGTTCCAATGCAACAAATCCACCAGATGAGGGCATGTGGCTCCCGATTTTTGTCGAGAGACTGAATTATGTCGACATGCAAGAAATGGGATTACAGCTGACTGCGGAAGAGATTTACAGTATCAACAATTCCAGCATCAAAGATGCAATTGTTGGCTTGTCCAGGGGAAGTACCCCGGGCGGTTATTTTTGTACCGCTGAGGTTGTGTCGGATGAAGGCCTGATCTTCACCAACCACCATTGTGGTTATGGCTATATCCAAAA
>JAUXCL010000154.1 GCA_030618905.1 Bacteroidales bacterium
AAACAACCGACGAAAAGGCCTGATGCAGGATAAGAATTCAATATATCCCCCTTTGTCCCTTGCAGTAATTGCCGCACTTACGCCAGGTCACTGGGATGTTGAAATCCATGATGAAAATTTTGAACCTTTTGAATTTCAGGAAGCTGACCTGGTAGGATTTACCTCACTTACCGCCACCATTAACCGCTGCTATGAAATTGCTAAAGAATACAGAAGAAACAAAATACCAACCGTAATTGGCGGCATTCATGCTTCTATGCTTCCGCAGGAAGCCGGGCAATATATCGATGCAGTAGTGATCGGAGAAGCCGAAGAAATCTGGTCAAAAGTCATTCATGATGTTGAGCATTCCCGACTTGAGAAATACTACAGGGCAAAGTTGCCTTCAATGGTCAATACACCTTCTCCCAGAATAGACCTTTATCATTCCGGGTATGAATTTGGCAGCGTGCAAACCACACGCGGTTGCCCGATGACCTGTGAGTTTTGCTCAGTTCATACTTTCAATGGCAGCAAATACAGATTGAGACCAGTGGACCAATCTGTTAATGACTTCGCTGCCCTTCCCCATGAAAGGGTTTATATCGTTGATGACAACTTTGTGGGATACAGTAAAAAGGCCAGGGATCATGCAGTTGATTTCTTTAAAGGAATCGTTGAACGGGGTACCCAGAAGAATTGGGCAGGATCTGCATCGATGAATATCGCAGACGATGAAGAGGTACTGGAATGGGCTGCAAAAAGTGGTTGTAAGCTGGTATTCCTGGGAATAGAATCTGAGCTCATCGACCAGCTTGAACAAGCTAATAAATATGTAAATATAAAGATTGGCATCGACAAATACGGTGAAGTCTATGATAAGATCCATCAACATAAAATCAATGTGATGGGAGCGTTTATTTATGGGCTTGACAATGACACACCGGAGACTATTTATAATCGGACAAGCTATATCCTGGATGCAGATATTGACATCATGCAAGCTACCATTCTTACACCATTACCCGGGACTCATTTATATAGTCGTTTCAAAGAAAACGGGCAGCTATTGTATACCAACTATCCGGAAGATTGGGAGAGGTATAACTATGTGGAGGTAGTGTTTAAACCGCAAAAAATGTCACCGGAGGAATTTCAACAGGCAGTCAATGAAAATTGGGAACGGCTTTATAACCTTAAAAACCTGAAGAAGAAGTTCATCAAAACCCTGAAAATCACAAAAAACTCTACAACTGCAATATGGGCCTTTTCATCGAATTTACATATGCATAATTCTGTTTTTGAGGATGAACATAACTTGCTGGATTTGCAAAAAACATTCCCGCAACTACTGGATAAAATTGTATGAAATGGATAAGCCTTTTGGAAATTTGATTGAACTATTTGAATTCAGGATTAAAAATCAGGCTGATGAAATATTATATATTTTCCTTGAGGATGGAATTCATGTTCATACCCAAATCACATATGGCGAATTGGGTTCCAAAGCAAAATCAGTGGCAGCAAGCCTTCAAAAGTATAACAAGCAAGGTGATAGAATAGTTTTATTGTTTCCTAATGGCATTGATTTTATAATTGGACTATTTGGATGTATCCTGGCCGGGATGATTGGGATTCCAGCTTATCCCCCCCGGAAAGATAAAGTAGATGACAGGTTTTTCTCCATATTGAATGATTCGGGTTCGACATTGATCTTATCATCTGAAGCAATTTACAACAAAATTAACAGGCAATTTCAAGATAGTGAAGGCCTTAAAAAAGCTCAACTTTTAGTCTATGATCATATTGATTTTAATTTATCAAACCAATGGGATAAACCGAATGTGAATGATGATGATGTTGCGATTCTGCAATATACCTCAGGATCTACAGGTGATCCCAAAGGCGTTATGCTAACGCACGCTAATATTCTGCATAATGAATTGATTATTCAGGAGGCGTTTGGACACGATCAAAACCTGGTAGGTGTTAATTGGCTTCCAAATTTCCATGACATGGGATTGTTTGGAACTTTGTTGCAGCCTCTCTTTACCGGTGGCAAGAATGTAATTATCAGCCCTACGGCATTTATCAAGAACCCTGTCAACTGGCTAAAAGCAATCGATAAATTCAATGGGGTTACTGCTGGAGGGCCAAATTTTGCATTTGAATACTGCGTTCAAAAAACCACCCCGGAAGAGCGTAAAAACATTGACCTCAGCACCTTACGAGTCATGTTCTGTGGTGCAGAACCCATCAGGGAACCAACACTATTAAATTTTGCAAAAGAATTTCAATCCAGTAATTTTCAATTCAAGCAGTTTTATCCCTGTTATGGATTGGCTGAATCAACCTTAATGGTGACAGGGGGTGATTATAAAAAAGAACCTGTTTTTTTCAGTGCCGACGCAAAATCATTGGAATCAAACATGGTGGTTCCAGCTATATCCGGAGAGGATACAAGGGAATTTGTCAGTTGCGGACACCCATGGCATGGCACTAAAGTAGTTATCGCTAATCCACGTGATTTAACACTCTCTCCTCATGGGGAAATTGGAGAGATCTGGATTTCAGGCCCTTCCGTTGCCAAAGGCTACTGGAATAATCCGGAAGAAACAGAAAAAACCTTTTCGGCTTACCTGAAAGATACCGGAGAAGGACCTTTTATGAGATCTGGTGACATGGGGTTTATCTGGGATGATGAACTTTATGTATCAGGCAGACTGAAAGATCTCATCATCATCAGGGGAATAAACCATTATCCCCAGGATATTGAATTAACAGTTGAAAATTGTCATCCTGCATTAAGGAAAAATGCTGGTGCTTGCTTTTCCCTGGATATAGCCAATGAAGAAAGATTGGTCATCGTCAATGAAGTCGAGAGAACCTATATGAGAGACCTGGATGCCAACGAAATCTTTGAGGCCATCCGGATGAAGATTGCAGATGAACATATTGTTTTACCTTATGCTATTGTGCTGATCAGGACAGGGAGTATTCCAAAAACATCAAGCGGAAAAATCCAAAGACAGGCATGCAAGAAAGTATATCAGCAAGAGGAACTACTCATTCTCGATAAGTGGCAAATGAAAATCACCATGGAGCCTGATGAACAATCTATTCCCTTAGAACAGGAACCCCTGAAAGAATGGCTGATCAACTGGCTTTGTAACCATAAAGACCTTGCCTCATCTGCAATTGATCCGGATAAGCCCATCACTGCCTACGGACTGGATTCCCTGCTGGCTGTCAACCTTGAAAAGGATGTGAATGAGACCTTCGGTATTTCCTGGCCCATAGAATCATTCCTGAGGGAGAATACCATTAATCAACTTGTGGAAGAGGGGAAGAGGCTGTTGGAGAAGAAATAATACCCTTATATCATGTTCCATGTTCGAGGTTCGAGGTTCAAAGTTCAAAGTAATTTGAAAATTGAACTTTGAACATGACGCTATTGAACATCATTTTAGTTAAGGTATTTCGCAACACGGTCAATTCCTGATTCTGCCTGCCGCTCAACATTCTCATACACGTAATCATCATCAAACAGGTCAAGGCAAAGGTCGTAATAGAACCTGGCTTTGGGGTAATTTTTCTGTGACTCATAAATAAATCCCAGGTGCAATGCGGATTCTGTTGCAAAAGGATAATCTTCATCTTCTCCATCATCCAGCACTTTTTCAAAGGTCCTTTTAGCCGACTCAAGATTACCTTTGCGTTGAGCTATCCTTGCATTTAAAAACCGGTACTCCAGCTTATAGGGCAGTTCTCCCAGGCTTGTATATTGGATATTTGACAGTATCGCTTCTACCCTGTCATCATAGGCTCCAAGAAGCAATATTCGCGCCTTCAGCAATTCAACATTGGGTATTAGCTCAAAGCTTACATCCACTTCTGCTTCACGGTCCCTGTCCCTGAAATCCCCGTCAAAATCATCAAGCTTGTTCTTGTATCGTTCATATTGTGTCTTATTACCATGAATTAAATAGTACTGCGACAGCATATTACACATTTCCTTCTTGTAGGAAGTCCCGGAGAATTGATTCAAATACCTCAGCAAATATTGATTTGCATCATCATCCAGTCTTTTAAACTTACACTTGCCAAGCTGATAATCCAGGGCATAAAATTTAATCTGCAGCACAGTCGGATCAATCGACATCAATACATCAATCGCATGATCATTCTCTCCACCAAAACTGGAAAGGTTGGCATATAAATATTTGACCAGGGTAATTTCCAATAATTCCGGAGGCAGCGCAGCAAGAAATTCATAGCCTTTTTTATTATTCCAGGTCAGCTTATATCCCAAAATTTTATAGATTATAGCTTCTGCATCCAATCCGGGATATGACTTTGATTGCTTATAATAGTTATCCAGCTGCTTCATGCCCAGGTCCAGGTCGCCTTTCACTCCAAACAGTTTAGCAATCCATCCTACTGCAGGTGGCATGTTGGAAAAAGCCACATTAAATATGCCATAAAGCCTGTCATTTGGCCAGAAATCCGGATGCCCCTCAACATTCCTTTTGATCAGCTTGTAAGCTGAAAACAGTTTTGATACACCACTTAAACGCCCACCATACTTGATGTCCATCAGGCCCACGGTGTACATCATCTCCGCCTCAAAAAGCTTGTAATAGGGTGAATCTTCATCCTTTTCATCCATAATGTCACGCTTCCGCTCCCATTCATCTTTGAATTTCTCATACAAGGCTTCGTCTTCTGTAATGATCAGTTCCATGGCATCACAATAATGCTCCAGGACATACAGGTAATAATTGTTCGGGGTTTTAGCCAATGCTGCTTTCAGTATACTGCGGGCATCATCCATTTTCAGGTCATAGATGTTCAGCAGAGCCTGCTGGCAAGCTTCAGTATACTTATATTCCGCCCTGGAATATGGAATAGTACTGAAGAATATTAAAACTGTCAACAGTATTGATATGAAGAATCCTTTTGTCATAATGAATTGATTTACCTCGTCGACATTTTAGATTTCAATAATGGTACCGGCCCATGAAAAACCCACGCCAAATCCAGCCAGTAAAACCTTGTCACCGGGCTGCACCCGCTCATCATCAATCGCTTTTTTTAAGGCGATTGGGATGGTCGATGCAACTGTATTTCCGCAGTTTTCAAGATGAATGATGGTTTTTTCTTCGGGCAGTTTCATTTTCCTGAAAATGGATTCAAGGATGACCTGGTTGGCCTGGTGCAACACGACAAGCTTGATGTCATCCATACCCAAACCTGCTTTATTCAACAATGCCGTGATCAGTCCCGGTACAATTTCCATAGAAAATGTAAACACCGCGGATCCATTCATATAAAAACAAGCGTCATTCCTGACATTGCCAAACTGGTCTGTATAATCTTCCGATTTTACCCTTTGCAAGGGATATCTCGCTCCTCCATGCTTGATGATAATGGCCTCATACCCATGCCCGTCAGTGCCAAACAGAAATTCTCCAATACCCTTTTCCTTGCCTTCCGAAGCGGAAATCAACGTTGCCGCCGCCCCATCTCCAAAAATAGCCCGGTTGCTCTTATCTTCGGGATGAATTAATTGTGTGATGGCCTCAGAAGTTAACAATAATATATTGCTGGCAATATTGGCTTCAATCAGGCCTTTAGCTATGGCCAAACCATAAATATAGCCCGTACATCCCTGGTTAAAATCAAGGGCGCCGGCATGTTTTGGTATGCCAAGCCTGTCCTGGATAATGCAGGCTGTTGCCGGGGTTAAATAATCCCCCATCTGTGTGCAAAAAAGCACATAGTCAATTTCTTCCGGCTTCACGGCATATTGCGCAAACAACTGATGTGCTGCTTCAACGGCCAAATCGCCTGGCGTTTCATCATCTTTGGAGATATGCCTTTTCCGCACCCCGGTTAGCCTGGTCAGATCCTCAATCTTATAACCCGGGAATTCCCTGGCCAGATCATCGTTAGTCAGGACCTTCTCAGGTAAATAATAACTTATGGCTTTGATATAGCTTTTCATCATGGTTTAACTGCAGGGCCTTTCATTTGTTTTTGG
>JAUXCL010000107.1 GCA_030618905.1 Bacteroidales bacterium
CTGTCACCGTTTTCATTGGTAACAGTTAAAGTAACATCATATATGCCTTGTGCATCATATTGAATTGGTGGAGGATCCTGCAGCGCAGATGTAGCCGGGTCACCACCTTCAAAGGTCCATTCCCATGCCGTCGGATCACCGAGTGACATGTCTGTGAATGTAGCCGTGAATCCAATTCCAATAGTGGTATCCTCTGCTTCAAAATACGGAACAGGCAAAACAAATGTACAAGCATCAAATGGAGTAGCATAAATGCTGTCATTATTGGCATTGACAGTCACATATTCTGTGGATGCTGACCAGTTTTCTGCCAGGGTATTGTCTGAGCTGGGATTACATAATGTCAATGAAGGTCCAAATCCATCCGCAAGGGTATCCCAGGGCAGCTCATCCTCATAATAGACTGAGTCAACGAGGAAGCCGTCAGGATTGACCAGAACAATGTCTTCACCGCTATTGCTCAGGGCACCACTTGTCCATTGTACTGCATTCATTCCGAAGGTATTATTAAAGGCTATAGCATTTACGCATACCACATAATATTCAGCTGGTCCTAAGGTAGCAGCTGGAAAAGTAAATGTTACTCCTTCTGTAAAATAAAAACCATCCAGGTCTACAGGATCATCACCGTTATTGTATAATTCAATGAATTCAAGTGAGTCCGTTCCTGATTCAGGTGGATTATACATGATCTCTGTGATGACAATTTCCGGTGGGATATACAGTTCTGTGATAGTAAATACTTCATCACTTTCATCAAAGGGTGTTCCGGAGATATCAGATATTCTTATTTTGTAGTCTGCGCCCGGGGTTTGGTTAGACAGGATGGTCCAGTCCCAGCTCATGCTGCTGGATGAAAGGTTATATACGAGCATTTGTACATCCGGTGGATTTACTGAATAATCGTAAAGTTCAATTTGAATATTCCCCGAATAGCCATAAAAATTCTCCCAGGTAATCGTGTGTGTGGATCCCTGCACCCAGGATTCTCCGCCATTTGGAGTCAGCACCAATGGTGTTGGATCCGGAGGGAAGTTAATGGCTCCGGGTGTACCTCCGTTCTGTTCACTGGCATCCCAGCTTGCAGCCAGGGCATTGTCATAGGATGGATCGATCAAAGCCAGGGTTGGTCCGCCACCATTTGGTGTCGTAGGCCATGGGGCTACGTTATCATAAGGAACATAATCGACGAGTATACCCCCGAGGTTAAAAAGGTTTACAACATCTCCATTGTGGCTAAAACTCCAGTCGATCTGGTCCGTACCATCAAAATCAGGTGTGAATGGGAAATTACCACTGGTGTATACAGCAATTGTAAAGTATTGATCCGGTGCCATTGAGGTACCTCCGGGAAGTGTAAGCGGAAGCGATGATGTGCTATGATCCTGGATATACCATCCTGACAGGTCTACTGTGCTTCCTGAATTATTATATAGCTCAATCCACTGTTCATCATCTCCCGGTGAGTCGTACATGATCTCGTTGATTACGATAGCTGGTGGTCCGGAGCCATCACCGGTGACAAGCACTTCATCCAATTCCCAGGTGGCAGCACCGGAAGTAGTTGAAGTATATTTATAAGCCAGGTAAACAGCAGTTCCATTATAGACAGACAGATCGATATTGCCTGACATGGTCCATGCCCATGATCCGGGTGACATGGTATAGGATACGCCGGTCCATGTACCCGTTGAAGGATTTCCGCCCCCATTATAATCTGTTGATATCATCAGCTCAAGATCCGGGCCGGTGTAGTTCATGGCCGTGTAGAATGATAAGACTTCGTTGGTATAATTATCCAAATTCATCGGGGGTGAGATGAGCCAGTCTTCATTGTTCTGGGCTCCACCTGAATATCCATTCATCAAAGCACATGGTGTACCGTTGATACCGTATGTATTGTCATTATCCCAGACCTGGGCACCGATTACGCTGACCGTATCCCATGCTCCCCAGCTAAGATCAAATCCTTCGTAAAGGATCACTGTGGAAGTCGTTGAATTCGATACAGGCGGCGTGCCATCTGTCTTATAGTCAATATTAGATCCGGAATTTGTATAAGAGAATATTTTAAAGTAATAGGTAGTATTAGGATCCAGGCCAGTGAAAGTATAGGTTTCAACTCCCTGAAGTATATTTTTAGCCCCCATACCATCTGAAAAATCAAGATCATCTGCCTCGGCAGTTCCATCGACAGGAGCTACAATATTATCCTGATCACTGGCTTTGATCAGATAAGCTGTCGGCAATTGTACCCCGGTTGCATCTGTCCAGGTTAAATTAACCGAAACACCTGTGGCAACAGAGGCAAAACCTGAAGGATAATTTGTGGGTTCCGGCAATGCAGCTCCTCCAAAAGTTTGTCCGCTGTTTTCTATTCCTGCGGTTGATGTAAGGGGTCCTATCCACGTAAAATCACTGTACTGCGTGCCATTGCCTGTCAGCTGCAGGGATTCTCCAATAGGGGTCGAGCTGGTTTCCGACACTCCAATATCTACCGAGGTGAGGCCATTTGCAGGTCCATCTGTTGCCACCAGGGTCCCTTCATAACTCAGGAATTGCCCTGTGATCAGGGTCCCACTATAACTTAAGGCCATCCCATCAGGTGCACCATTCTGAATACCGTTGGTGGGATACATATAGTAGTATATGGTGAAATTATTGCTTGTAGTCCCAAGGGTAAAAACATCCAGGGTCTTGGTGTTATATACAGCACCTCCACTACCATTATAGAGATCTACTTGAAAAAGGTTCAGGGTATATGATCCGGCATCCTCTATCACAACCTCAATCATCTCATCCTGGTCAGTACCGGCATTGTCATAATGTATTTCGTTGATCCAGGCATTTTGAGAAAATGAAACAAGGGATACACAAAGCACGAATACTAGAATCGTAAATTTTTTCATGGATTTAAATTTTAATGAATTATCAATTTATAAGTTGGGCGAAAAAAGGATGTTAAAAGTACTAAAGAAATTACCCAATTTCAATATTATATGCATAAAAAAAAGCCCCTTGCTGTAATAGCAAGGAGCCCCTGTATAATTATTTATTGACCATTATTTCTTGTCATCATCATTAACCTCTTCAAAGTCAACATCTGTCACCTCATCATCTCCACCCGGTGCATCATCCGCCTGTCCTGGTTCCGCTTGTCCTTCAGCCTGAGGTCCTGCTTGTCCGTCAGCTCCCTGTGCATCCTTATACATGTCCTGGCTGGCTGCCTGCCATTTGGCATTCAGCTCTTCGAGGGCAGCGTCTATCTTTTCTATGTCCTGGGCCTTATGAGCTTCCTTCAGCGCATTCAGGGCAGTCTCTATCCCGGCTCTCTTTTCCTCTGGTAACTTATCACCATATTCTTTCAACTGTTTTTCAGTTTGGAAGACCATGGCATCAGCAGAGTTCAGCTTGTCCACTTTGTCCTTCTCCTTCTGGTCAGATTCAGCATTGGCTTCAGCTTCCTGTTTCATCTTGTTAATTTCATCATCAGTCAGTCCGGAAGATGCTTCGATGCGAATTTGCTGAGATTTGCCGGTACCTTTATCTTTTGCAGATACACTCAGGATACCGTTGGAATCGATATCAAAAGCAACTTCGATCTGTGGCATTCCCCTTGGTGCCGGTGGTATTCCGTCCAAATGGAATCTTCCGATACTTTTGTTTCCAGCAGCCATTGGCCGTTCTCCCTGCAACACATGAATTTCCACTGATGGTTGGTTATCCGATGCTGTGGAGAAAACTTCTGATTTCTTGGTTGGGATGGTAGTATTAGACTCAATCAGCTTGGTCAACACTCCACCCAGGGTTTCAATACCTAAAGAAAGTGGAGTCACATCAAGCAATAAGACATCTTTTACCTCTCCGGATAAAACACCTCCCTGAATGGCCGCTCCAACAGCAACTACCTCATCAGGGTTAACTCCTTTTGATGGATCTTTACCAAAAAATTCCTTCACGGATTTCTGGATCACAGGGATCCTGGTTGACCCACCTACGAGGATCACTTCATCGATATCAGAAGCAGTCATCCCGGCATCTTTAAGCGCCTTCTTGCATGGTTCAACAGTCTCCTTGACATACTTGTCGATCAACTGCTCAAATTTCGACCTTGACAGCTTTTTCACAAGGTGTTTTGGGATACCGTCAACCGGCATGATATACGGCAGGTTGATTTCTGTTTCTGTTGAACTGGAAAGCTCAATCTTAGCTTTTTCAGCCGCTTCTTTCAACCTTTGCATAGCCATAGGATCCTTACGCAGGTCTACATTCTCGTCCTTTTTGAACCCATCGGCAAGCCATTGAATGATGGCATCGTCAAAATCATCACCTCCAAGGTGTGTGTTTCCATTGGTCGACTTCACTTCAAAAACACCATCTCCCAATTCGAGGATGGAAATATCAAAAGTTCCACCACCAAGATCATACACAGCTATTGTGACATCCTTGGTTTTTTTGTCCAAACCATAAGCCAGTGCAGCGGCTGTTGGCTCATTGATAATCCTTTTGACATTCAATCCTGCAATTTCACCCGCCTCTTTGGTGGCCTGACGCTGAGAATCGCTAAAATATGCAGGGACAGTGATTACTGCATCTGTGACATCCTGTCCAAGATAATCTTCTGCAGTCTTTTTCATCTTCTGCAATACAATAGCAGAAATCTCCTGTGGAGTATATAGTCTGTCATTTATCTTAACCCTTGGGGTGTTGTTATCTCCTTTTTCAACTTTATAGGGAACCCTGCCAACTTCTATTTTCACCTGTTCAAAGGTCTCTCCCATAAATCTTTTGATACTGTATATTGTATTTGTCGGATTGGTAATAGCCTGCCTTTTTGCAGGATCACCAACTTTTCTTTCACCATTATCAGTGAATGCAACAATGGATGGGGTTGTCCTTCGTCCTTCGCTGTTTGGAATGACAACAGGCTCATTCCCTTCCATCACGGCAACACATGAATTTGTTGTTCCAAGATCTATTCCAATAATTTTTCCCATTGTTTTAATATTTATTTTTAATGATTATCTGTTTTCGGGAAACTACTGTCAATGATTATGCCAACCTTAAAAAGGTGACAAAAAGACAGAAAAAATATAAATTGGGGTGAAAGGCTTGCAGAAAAAGCAAATGCTTATTAATATTCAAACTTGACACCGAGGTTAGTCAATCTATCCTTGGTATCAGTACTTAGCGATTTAGATTTGTCGATCATAATACGGCTGGAAAATAGTCCAAGTCCGTTGTTGATATTGGTGAATTCAGGACGGTCAAGGACAATGCTGTTAGAGTTCACATTATTCACAAGCACGTATGTCTCAAGGTCTTCAGTCGCGGCAGATACAATATACTCCGCGGGGCCGGTATATCTTGCAACTACCTTTGATTCTTTTTGTGGGTCAGGATAAGGGACCAGGTTCGCCACGGAAGAATAAAACAGGTTGGTGGGATAATAGGCAGATATTTCATCACCTACCGGTTTCGTTTCATTGACCTTCTTGGTCTTATACCAATCCAGATAACGGTATACTGTATCTCCCGGTGCTGCCCCCTCCCATACTTCCTTATAATAAAAACGGATGACGGCTTCATAGCCTCTTGCATCGTATGACACTACCCATTTAAAAGGCAACTCCTGATCCGGTTTATAATTGATAATGATGTTAGGACCGGGCCTGGTAATTCCGAACTTATTAATGACACCCGTTTGGGATGTAATTTCTTTATTGCCAACCAGGATTTTAAGCTTATATATGGCATCTTCATTGATGGGCATGACACTGTAATACAGCTGCTGCTGTGGAAAGTAAAAATCACCACCATGAGATGTATCCTGTTTATTATTTATGGTGATGGTGTCGAAAGTCCAGGGAGAACCCTGTACCTGTCCATACTCATCCATTTCAGTCAGAGTCACGTTCAGCTTTTCCTGGTATTCACTGGAATCCCGGATCATGGCCACATTAACGGCATCTCCCCCAAGGAAAGCCCTGGTGATCTTGATAAAGGTCGTATCCGACTGGCTACCCGGTTCCGTTCTTTCCAATAAGCCATATACAATGGTGATATCCTTATATTCCGCATCCAGCTCAAAATCTGTTTCACAGGCTGTGAAGGTCAAAAGGAAAAGAAGCGTGAAGATGAAAAAGTGCCTGAAACGCATGTATTTAAAGTTTAGTGAAGGCAAAAATAGCTTAAATTTTCATAACTTGTTAACTTTGCATATAATTCAACCTAATAATGAAGTTATGATACCCAAAAGCAATTATGCCAAGATCACCACTCATGTGTTGCAGGAGATGAAACTCAAGGGTGAAAAGATCGCAATGCTAACCGCTTATGATTTTTCCATGGCGCGCATCCTGGACGAAGCCGGTATCGATGTGATCCTGGTTGGTGATTCTGCATCCAACGTCATGTCAGGCCATACCACAACGCTTCCCATTACCCTGGATGACATGATATACCATGCCAGATCTGTGATGAAAGCAGTTAAGAGAGCGTTGGTTGTTGTCGACCTGCCCTTTGGCACATACCAGGGGGATTCAAAGGAAGCCTTGAAATCATCCATTCGTATCATGAAAGAGTCGGGTGCCAACGCGGTTAAACTCGAAGGTGGTAAAGAGATCCTTGAATCTATTGAGCGTATTCTTTCCGCCGGCATACCTGTGACGGGGCACCTGGGCCTTACCCCACAATCTATCCATAAGTTTGGAACCTACGTGGTCAGGGCGACAGAAGAAAAGGAAGCGCAGAAGCTTGTCAAGGATGCCAAACTCCTTGAGGCAGCCGGATGCTTTGCCATTATTCTTGAAAAAATACCTGCCAGGCTGGGTGCCAAAGTGACCAGGGAATTGAGAATTCCCATTATTGGAATTGGGGCCGGCAGTGCCGTTGACGGACAGGTTCTGGTCTTGCATGATATGCTCGGGATCACCCAGAAGTTCTCTCCACGCTTCTTAAGAAGATATCATAATTTGAGTGAAGAGATCAAAGGTTCCGTCCAGTCCTATATCGTTGATGTTAAAAAAGTCGATTTCCCCAACGAACGCGAACAGTACTAAATACAAAGTACTAAATACTAAATACTAATATGTCCTCCAAGCTTACAGAAAAGGACGTCCTCTATGAGGATAACCATATCATCGCAGTCAATAAGCGCCCCTCAGATATTGTACAGGGAGACAAGACCGGTGATCAGCCATTGAGTGATAAGGTCAAGGTATTCCTGAAGGAGAAATACAGTAAGCCTGGTAATGTTTTTGCAGGTGTTGTTCACCGGCTTGACAGACCGGTGAGTGGGGTTGTCCTGTTTGCCAAAACCGGCAAAGCTTTGAGCAGGTTGAATGAATTAATAAGGGACAGGCAGATCAGGAAGCGGTATTGGGCCATCATCCCTAAACAACCGCCCCGGAAGCAGGGTAAACTGGTTCACTACCTGATCAAGAACCAGCAGAAGAACATGTCATTTGCTTTCAGGGAGGAAGGAGAAGGAAGGTTAAAGGCGGAACTGGAATACACCTTGATTGGCAAGAGTGACAATTATTATCTGCTGGATGTTAATTTGCATACAGGCAGGCATCATCAGATTCGGGTGCAGTTGGCTGAGATCGGCTGTCCGGTCAAAGGTGATCTGAAGTATGGAGCAACACGCTCAAATAAAGACGGATCTATTCACCTTCATGCAAAAGAGATTGAATTTATCCATCCGGTAAAAAAAGAAAAGATCATCATTTCAGCACCTCCCCCCAGGGATCCTGTCTGGGATTATTTTCGGGAGAAATAAGCAAGCTGGCAGAATTGTTTTATTTTTGATGATAGCGCTATGATCAGGACCAGGCTATTATCATTGATAATTCTTCTTTTATGCTGCTCTTCGACTGTCTTCGCTCAGTATTACAGTTC
>JAUXCL010000202.1 GCA_030618905.1 Bacteroidales bacterium
AAAAAATCAATACAATGAAGAAAATTCAATTACTCTCTCTTTTACTGTTGTTCTTCCCGATATTATTGTCTGCACAGGACATTGATGATGGTAAAGTCACTGTGAGCAAACCCGTTTATTTTGACAAAACACCACCACTGAGAAATATGAAAATTATTTTATCCGGTGAACGTGACAGATCCTGGAAAGATAACCTGGTTGGCAACCGCATGCGTGATGACAGTGCCCTTTTTGCCAATAAGAAGCAGGTGACTGAAGACCTGGTATTACAGGAGGATATGGGCACCAGGAGCGTAACCGGACCTATTTACAACTGGGATGGAGTTCCCAGACTGGGCGGTATTGCACCGTCGGATACCGATGGTGATGTGGGTCCTGACCATTATTTTCAAATGGTCAACTTGTCATTTGCGATCTGGGATAAACAGGGAACCAAGCTTTATGGCCCTGTCAATAACAGTACCCTATGGAATGGCTTTGTTGGACCCTGGACAGGTACCAATGATGGAGATCCCATCGTCCTTTATGATGACCAGGCCGATCGCTGGATAGCTACTCAGTTTGCTGTGAATACCAGTAACGGAACCCATTGGCAGTTGATTGCTATTTCTGAAACCGGAGACCCTACAGGAGCTTATTACCGCTATGCATATCAGTTTTCTTATTTCAATGATTATCCGAAATTCTCCGTGTGGCCAGATGGCTATTATTGTACTTTTAATGCTTTTGGGGCGACCTTATTGGGAAGTCCCGTTATTGCCTTTGAAAGGGATTCTATGCTCGTCGGAAGCCCCAATGCCAGGATGGTACAAAAGGGGCCATATGGATACTTGTATGGTACCAAAACCGCCCATCTTGACGGCAATACGCTTCCACCGGCAGGATCTCCTTGCTGGGCAGTCGACCTGGACTTTTATGGAAGTCCGCAAACTTTAGACATTTATAAATTTGAGGTGGACTGGAATAATGTGAATGCCTCGTCATTTGTGTTGAATGATGCCTTGAGTATTACCCAGTTTAGCTTTTTCCCCCCTTCTTCCAGAGAGCATATCTCTCAACCCAATACCACCCAGAAAATTGATGCGCTTTCAAAATATTTAATGTACCCCTTGCAATACAGGAATTTTGGCACCTATGAAGTCATGCTGGTTAACCATACCGTTAAGGTGGGTACAAGAGCCGGTGTACGCTGGTATGAAATGAGAAAAGATGCAGGACAGACCCACTGGTATCTCTACCAGGAGGGAACTTATGCACCGAATGACGGCGAGAGCAGATGGATGGGTTCACTGGCCATGAATGCAGCAGGGGAAATTGCCCTGGGTTATTCTGTATCCAGTGCAAATACCCACCCATCAGTAAGGTATACAGGACGTGCTCCAGGTTCACCATTAGGAGTGATGGATGTTGAGGAAGTGACCCTTGTTGAAGGAACCGGATCACAAAATGGGGTGGCCCGCTGGGGCGATTACAGCGCAATGTCTGTAGATCCTTCTAATGATACTACTTTCTGGTATACCCAGGAATATATGCCCGGTAATTCATGGGGTACCCGAATTTCAGCTTTTGACTTCGGCCCGCCACAAATGGCGTCTGTCTATGCAGGACCTGATTCAGTCATTTGCCATGAAGAAGTATATTATGGACAGGGAAATGTTTCTTATACCTTATCCTATGAGTGGACCTCCCTTGGAGATGGCCTGCTGATATTTGCAAATACCCTTGAACCTGCATATGTGCGGGGAGACCAGGACCTTGAAAATGGATATTTTGAATTGGTGCTTTCGGCAATTGGTTTTGGACCGGGCCTGGATAATGCTGATACTGTACATGTAGATCTTCAGGCAGATGTTGTGGTTGATGCCGGAAATGATACACTCGTATGTATCGGAGAATCCATACAAATGCAGCCTGAAGTGCTTAATGGTGATTCACTGATCTGGTCGACAGCAGGTGATGGAACCTTTAATGATACAAGCCTGGCTAATGCAATCTATACGCCTGGCGAACAGGATATTATCGACGGTGAAGTGCTGTTGACACTTTATGCACAGTCTGCCGCTCCCTGTGAAGGTGAGGATGAAGATGAACTTACTCTGACGGTTGATGACTGTACCGGTATTGGTGAAGGAGTGATGGGCAATATGACCCTGGAAGTATATCCTAACCCATCAACTGGCGTATTCAATATTGACGTCAACGGAGTGGATAACGAACAATTCACCTTGAAAGTTTTGAATATGCAGGGACGGGTTGTTTTCAATGGTAAACTGAACTTTAATGGCGGAGCCTATCACAATCAGATTGATTTAAGCTATTTGCCAAAAGGAGTTTATTATATTGTGATCCGGAATGATCATCAATCCATTACCAAGAAGATCGTATTTAAGTAAAAGACCAATTTTAGTATAACGCATAATATCAGCCTGTTGGGGATTTCCTCAGCAGGCTTTTTTTTCGTTTGAAGACAGTGTCACTTAGCCTTAATATTTTGCTTATTTTTGGATGATTATTTTATTAATAAAGATTGTCCGAATATGAAAAAGTTTGCTGTTGTTTTGTCCGGTAGCGGTGTGTTCGACGGAGCCGAAATCCATGAAGCCACATTGACCCTGCTGGCCATCCATCAACAAGGTGGTGAATATGAAATATTTGCACCCGATATTCCACATCATCATGTCATCAATCACTTAACGGGTGAAGAAATGCCTGAACAACGCAATGTGCTTGTGGAATCCGCCCGTATCGCCCGGGGCAAGATCACCGACCTTAAAGATTTTAACCCTGACCAATTTGATGCCATCATATTTCCCGGCGGTTTTGGTGTAGCAAAAAACCTTTCCACAGTCGCTTTTGACGGCCCGGATGCCAGGGTCAACCATGACGTGGAACTTGCAGTGAAAGGCATGCTGGAACGTGGAAAACCAATCGGTGCCTTATGCATCTCCCCGGCCATGATAGCCAGGATTATTGGTGATGTGAAAGTAACCATAGGCCAGGATGCAGGCACCATTGAAGCCATTACAAAAATGGGTGGTACACATGTGGAAACGACCCATGGGGAAGTTGTGCAGGATGAACAACATAAAGTATTTACCACCCCGTGTTACATGCTCGATGCCAATATCTCCCAGATTGCTGATGGTGCCGGTAATGTGGTGAGAGAAATAATTAAAGTACTTTAATTAAATCAACGAAATAATCTACTCAATAAAAAATTATAGCCAATGAATTTTGACTTTACTGAGGAACAAATGATGATCCGCCAGGCAGCCCGCGATTATGCCGAAAGGGAGTTAATAAAAGATGTCCTTGAACGTGATGCCAAGTGTGAAATCCCCTGGAACCATATCAAAAACCTGGTTGACCTGGGTTTTTTCGGTATGATGGTGAGCCCCGATTATGGTGGTGGTGGCATGGATACTGTTTCTTATGTGCTGGCGATGGAAGAGATCGCGAAAGCTGATTCCGCAACAAGCACCATTATGTCGGTCCATAATTCACTGGTATGCTGGGGTGTCGAAGAATACGGTTCTGATTTCCTGAAAGAGAAATACCTGAGACCCATGGCGGTAGGGAAAGAAATAGGTGCCTTCCTCTTGTCTGAACCTGAAGCAGGTTCTGATGCTACTTCGCAAAGGACAACAGCCGAGGACAAAGGCGATTACTATCTCGTCAATGGGACCAAAAACTGGATCTCAAATGCGGAAAGCGGTACAATTTATATTCTTATGGCGCAAACCCATCCGGAGAAGAAGCATCATGGTATCAATGCATTAATTATTGAGAAAGATACCCCGGGCATTACGATTTCACCCCATGAAGACAAGATGGGAATGAGAAGCTCACATACAAATTCGGTGATGTTCAGCGATGTCAGGATCCCAAAGGAGAACCGGATAGGAGATGATGGGTTTGGATTCAAATTTGCCATGAAAGCGCTTGAGGGAGGCAGGATAGGCATTGCTGCACAGGCTGTGGGTATAGCTGCAGGTGCGCTGGAACGTTCTGTCCAATATGCAAAAGAAAGAAAAGCATTCGGGAAACTGATATGGGAGCACCAGGCCATCGCTTTTAAATTGGCAGATATGGCCGTTAAGGTTGAAGCATCCAGGGATTTTACCCTGAAAGCAGCCTGGTTGAAGGATCAGGGCAGGCCTTATAGCCTCGCCAGCTCAATGGCCAAGCTTTTTGCTGCGGATTCAGCAATGGAGGTGACTACAGAAGCCGTACAGATCCATGGCGGCTATGGTTACGTGAAAGAATATCATGTGGAACGACTCATGCGCGAAGCCAAACTGACGCAGATCTATGAAGGTACTTCAGAAATTCAAAAAATTGTAATTTCGCGGGCGATATTAAGAGATTAAGAAATGGCTAAATTGTTAAATGGCTAAACTGTTTTGGTATCAATTAATCATAGCAATTTAACAGTTTAACAATTTAACAGTTTAACAATTAGTAAAAACAGATAAAGCAAACTAATCAATTCAATCATATGAAAATATT
>JAUXCL010000048.1 GCA_030618905.1 Bacteroidales bacterium
CCCAGGTATACTTTTTGTTGTTTGACCTGGTCTTTCTCCCGGAGGTTGATGATTACTGGGCGGATGCCTTCCTGGAAGGCTTTTGCTTCTGTTTCCTGATCCGCATTGGGATTGATGAATTCGTAAACGACATTGCCTTTCGATGCACTGTTGTATTCGATCAGCATATCCTTAAAATCTCTTTTGGTCTTGGAAAGTGCCGGTGGAAGGTCTTCGGTAAAATAGGCTGACACCGTTACAGTTTCGTCAAGTGACTTTAAAATATTCCTGGAAGCCTTGCTCAATGAGTAGATCCCGTCTTCTGTCAGATCAATCCTGAAATAAAAGTAGAAGGATATCAGGTTTATCAGGATCAGCACTGCCAGGATCAGCAAGCTCTTGGAATTGATGGATTGTTTCTTTTTCATAATTAGTGACGCTTTTAACTTATTCGATCGATGATTACATCCGGCTTTTTTCCAAATTGGCTTCGGTCAGGATCAAACCCAGGAAGATCAATGAAAGGAAGAAGATCAAATCCCTTGAATCGATCACACCCCTGGAGATGGATTCTATGTGCGTGGAGACGCTCAGAAAATGGAATACCTCTCCGCCAAAACCGGATAAATAACCCGCGATGAATGAAAAAATGATCTGGAAGAATATGCCGATGAACAAGGCCAGCAGGTAACCCACAATTTGGTTGGTGGAAATGCTGCTGGTATACAAGCCGATGCTGATATAAACAGCACTCATCATTAAAAGGCCCAGATAACCTGTCCATACAGCCCCATGATCAACAGGGCCAATGAATGCAATGGAAATATAATAGGGTAATGTCAATAGTAATGCTATGGCAATCAATATTAAGGTAGCAAAAAACTTACCCAGAACTACCTGCCAGTCGGTGACAGGCTTGGTCAATAACAGTTCGATGGTTCCTGACCTGTTTTCTTCGGCAAACTGGCGCATTGTCAGTCCCGGGATGAAAAAGAACAAGGTCCAGAATGCAATGTTGAAAAATGATTCCAGGCTTGCCTGCTTGATGAAAAAGACATCAGAACCCAGGAACCAGGTAAAAAAGCCACTGAATCCCAGGAATGCAATAATCATGATATAAGCCATCAGGGAATTAAAGAAAGTGGCAAGTTCACGTCGCGAAATGATCCAAATATTTCTCATTATTCAATTAAATTTCAATGTGTTAATTCATGGTCAGTTCCCGGAAAACATCTTCCAGCTTGGTTTCAAAAACCGTCATCTCAGTCAATGTCCAGCCTTTGTCGACGCATAATTTGAAAATGTTTTTTCGGGAAGAAGCTTCAGGCATACTCTGTACCTCAAAGCCATTTTCTTTAGCAGGGATGAAATCGACAAGGTCGACAGATTCCAAATCTTTTATGGCCTGGAAGATATCATTTTTGTCGCCATCCTCGATGCTCACCTGTAAGATCTCTTTTCCCTGCGCATGTTTCCGGAGTTCTTTCGGCGTACCATCAGCCACAATCTTACCTTTATTGATAATCATGATCCTGTCGCATGTGGCTTCTACTTCAGCCAGGATATGCGAGCTGAGAATTACGGTCTTTTCTTTTCCGATATGCTTAATCAACTCTCTGATCTCTATGATCTGGTTGGGATCAAGTCCTGCTGTTGGCTCATCGAGGATCAACACATCAGGGTCGTGGATCAAAGCCTGGGCCAGGCCCACACGTTGCTGGTATCCTCTTGATAACTCGTTAATATTCTTGTGTTTCTCGCCTTCTAAACCGCAAATGTTTACCATCTCCAGGATCCTCCCCCTGATCTTGTCTTTCTTTATACCGTAAAGCTCTGCTGTGTATTTGAGGTAATCTATTACCGGCATTTCAGTATACAGCGGATTATTCTCAGGAAGATAGCCAATGTGTTTTTTTATTTCGTCAGCATGTTCTTTAACGCTATACTTTCCAATGCTGATTTCACCGCTATTTGGCACCAGGAAAGAGGTGATGGCTTTCAGGGTAGTTGTTTTTCCAGCCCCGTTAGGACCGAGAAACCCCAGCACTTCACCTGTTTTTACCTTAAAAGAGATGTCATCCACGGCTTTTTGTACACCGTAGACCTTGGTAAGATTATCTACTACAATATCCATAATCAAAATGATTTAATGGTGCAAAAGAAATAAAAAAAATACAATAAATGTAAATTGGGGGTCCCAATTATTTAACAAAAAAAGAAGATGCTATTTTATAACTTCTGAAGTCTCCGGCTTTTTAACAGAGTAATCCTTGGAATATTCTTCAAAAGAACGATCTTCATAAGCCTTTTCACCAAAAAAGTGGATGATGGGATCAAACTTATTTGAATCCATATAGCCGGGAACAACGGTGAGCCATTCCAGTTTATCACTCATGAAAACGTAGGATGGGTAAGACATTTTGCCTTTCAGCAAGGCCTGGGCAACCTGGTGTGATGAGCGTGTGCTTTCCGGGTTCGGATTTACAAATGTTTTGCCCTGAAAAACAATGTCTTCTTTCATTTCGGCGTCAAACTTCACAGGATAAAAAGTTTCGTTCATGTATTTTACAATTTCAGGGTCCCTGAAAGTCGTTTTATCCATCTTTTTGCACCAGGAGCACCAATCTGTGTAAACGTCTATAAATAAGGGTCTTGGACTTTTAATATTGGCCGCTACTGCTTCTGTGAAGGTGTACCATTTTATTGTTTCTGTAGCTTCCTGTGCTTGCATGGCCTGCAGTCCTAAAAACAGGGATAGTACGATGAGCATCGGTTTTGTCATTTTAGTTATCTGTTGGTTAATGTGCAAATATATGACATTATAGGTATTTACATAAATAGATGTTTGATAATTTAACATTATTTATGTTTTCTGTCCAGCTCACGTTGAAAGTCTTTATGCTTAATACTCTCTCTTTTGTCAAAATATTGCTTTCCTTTTGCCAATGCGATCTCCAGTTTGGCAAGGCCTTTTTCATTAATAAACAATACTGTGGGGACAATAGTGTAACCTTTCTCCTTGACTTTTATTGCTAACTTTTTCAACTCTCTTTTTGTCAAAAGCAGCTTCCTGTCACGCTTTGGATGATGGTTGTATACCGTTCCCATTTCATATTCTGCGATGTGCATATTGATCACAAAAAGCTCTGTGCCCACGAAGGAACAATATGATTCGGCAAGGCTGACCTTGCCTGTTCGTATGGACTTGATTTCTGTGCCCGTAAGTTGAATGCCTGCAAGGTATTTGTCTTCCAGAAAATACTGGTAGTATGCCTTTTTATTTTTTATCCTGATACCTTCTGACATTTTATTTGTGCATGATGATTAGATCACTTTTTAGATTAGAGTAAGGCGAAGGTTGTGATGGATTTGGTAATCGCATTCTCAAAAGATTCAATATCGATAGCCAGGTTTACCTTATTCTTTCTGAAATATTGCAAAAGCAAACCTGTTCTGACATTTCCTACGAGTTCATATCCTGCCATAGGACATCCACCGAGGCCGTTGAGCACACCTTCAAAGCTACGGCAACCGTTTTTGTATGCTGCATCAATCTTCTGATACCATTTCTCAAGGGTCGTATGCAGGTGCAGACCAAATTGGATATTCGGATAAAGCGGGACCAGGGTCTTGAACGATTCTTCAATTCTTTCCGGAGTGCCTACACCAATAGTATCAGATAAAACAATCCTGTTTACTCCAATACTTTTCAGGAACTCAGTCTCTGCGATCAACTGATCAACATGCCATTCCTCATTATAGGGATTGCCAAAGCCCATCGAATAATAAACTGACAATAATTTGTTATGCTTCTCACAGATATTCATCAGCTCCTGCATGGTCTCCCTCGATTTGACCAATGAAGAATTAATGTTTTTTTGCAGGAAAGTATTCGAAGTTGAATGGGGGTAACCCAGGTAGGTGATCTTGTCAAACTCGGCACCGGCCAGTCCACCCCTGACATTAGCGATAATAGCCAGCAACTTTGAATTGCTTTCTGATAGATCGATCATGTCGAGCACTTCTGCTGTATCAGATAATTGAGGAATGGCTTTTGGCGAGACAAAACTGCCAAAATCAATAATGTCAAAACCCACGTTTAACAACACATTGATATATGCTGCTTTGGATTTTGTGGGAATGAAGGACTTGATTCCCTGCATGGCATCTCTTGGCGTCTCAACCAGTTCGATCATAATAGTGTGCTAAGTTTTATGAGTTCCTGTGTATTCTACGCTGGAGAGGCCTGTTTTGTTCACTTGGAGTCGCCAAGAATTAATGGTAAACCATCAGCGCCACTACCAATCACAATAACCTTGGTATTCGGTGATTCAGCAAGCCTTAAGGTAGCCTCTATACCTTTATCACGCAGGATATTGGTCGTCAGACTGGCGTTGAGGATCTTGTTGGCTGTTGATTTACCTTCCGCTTCAATTTTTTGCCTCTCTGCCTCTTTCTGTGCAATTTGCAATTTAAACTCATACTCCAGTGATTGCTGTTCCTGCTTAAGTTTGCTTTCAATCGCTTGCTTGATGGTAGGAGGTAATATAATTGAACGAATCAGTATCTTGTTCAGCTGGACATACTTCTGATCAAGAATTTTTTTCGTTTCTATGAAGATTTCATCCTGGATCGCATCCCTTTTCGTGGAATAGATCTGTTCAGGTGTGTATCTTCCAATTACACTTCTTGCAGATGAACGCAGTGCGGGAATAACAACCCGGCGAACGTATTCATTGCCAATTTTTCTTTGCAGAAGTCCCAGTTTTGCATACTCTGGCTGGTACCAGACAGACACATCAACCCTGATTTCCAATCCATTGGAAGACAGTACGTTCATGTCCTCCGCGACTTCCTGCTGCCTTGTTTCGAAAATGTACATTTTGTTCCATGGTGCCAGGAAATGAAATCCTTCACCAAAAGTCTGTGTGGTGTCAACACCATCTCCGAAAGTTCTGAAAAGAATACCTGCGTGACCGGTCTCAACAGTTTTTGTCATCCTGCTCCAGAAGACGATGATCAGAATAATTGCAATGACGATCACCGCAATTGGGACCACCTTTTTAAAGTTTATTTCTTGCTCTGCCATAATTTATTGATTTTGATGTTTGTTAGCTACAAAAGTAACAAGAATTATCACATGTTTAGAATTTTAATGTGACACCGCCCATAAAGTGGATCCCGGCCTGAGGAAAGTAGCCGCTTGACGATTGGTATTCCCCTCCCCAGATATACCTGTAAACCCAGGCATTCGATTCGTACATTTCATTAAATAAGTTGATGATCTCAAAATGAAAGGCAATTTGTTTGATCAGATTTGTATTGATGGAATAATTCAATCTCAGGTTGTTGACAAAATAAGGATTAATGCTTCTGTCTCTGCTGCCCGTATTGTCTATGTATTGCCGGCTTACATATTTGGAAATCAGGCTGGCCTGGAAATTATTGATGATTTCATAGCTGATATTGCTTCCTGCGATGATATCGGGGGAAAAAGAAATATCAGTCTTTGCATAATGATTGAGTTGTTTTTCCCCAACGTCGAAATCATCAAGCGACTCAACAAAATCAAGAATCTTATTTTGGCTGAAAGTACCATTGGCATCCCATCTTAATTTTTTGATGATCTGTACACCGAATGATAATTCCAGACCAATGCGATAGCTGCCGGGTACATTCCGGAGTATCGCATATCCAACATTGTCAATTTCACCGGTTGCGACAAGCTGATCATCGTATTTCATATAATATATGTTGGTCATGAGAAGCAGCCTGGATGCCCTGTAGGCATATCCCAGTTCAAAATCATACAAAGTTTCCGGGCCGGGCTCTTTGAGGTCTGCCGAAGCATCAATATAATTTTGACGGCTTGGTTCCCTGTTGGCCACGGCAAATGAAAAATATGCTTCGTTTTTGGGATTGAAATTATATTTTAAACCCGCTTTAGGATTGAAAAAGCTAAACAAATGACTTTGCGAAATATTACCGAAAGCATCCTCGGTTCCTTCCATTTCCCAGTTTATATAACGATATTGAAGATCAATGAAGAAACTGAAAGGATCGCTGAGCTGGACACTGAATTTTCCATATATGTTGAAGTCTTGTTTTGTGCTCGTATTGTTATACCATTCATAACCGGGATAGCTGTTGGATGCATATTCCGACCAGATCAATTTGCCAAAAGCCCTTCCGGAATAGATATTATAAGATCCCCCAAGAATGGCATTAAACTTATTACGATGATAATCAAAAGAGCAGGTCAGCCCATAGAAATCATTGTCGAGCCATTTCTGCCTGACAAGGTTGGTATTACTGATGGTATCATCGCCCATGATGACATCATTGAGGCCATAATAGGCAAAGGAAGTTGCCGCATAAGGATCGTCAAGTCCTTGGTACTCTTCATAATACCCCCTTCCGTACGTGTAGTGCAAGGCGGCATTCAGCAGCAAGTATTTATTGAGCTGTTGCGAAAAAAGTATCTGATAGTGATCCTGCTGGTAATTATCAGTCTGGTTGGGATAATGAAATGGATTGTATGTCCTGTTCGTTTCCAGGGAATCTTTAGGGACACCGGCCCAGGCCTGGTAGGTTTTTTCCTTTCCACTCAGGATATTGAATTTCAGTATGGTTTTTTCACCATAATAAGCGGCTGATATATATAAGGATTTCAGATCGGCAAGGGCCCGGTCTATATATCCATCTGATGTAATTTTGGAAAGCCTGCCATCGACGGTCCATTTTCCTTTTATCAGGCCCGTGCCAAAATTAAGGGTGTTTTTAAAGGTCCTGAAGGAACCAGCTGAACTGCTCAACTCCGCATAGGGATCAGTTTGCAATTTTGAGGTCTGGATATTGATGCTGGCGCCAAATGCAGCAGATCCGTTGGTAGATGTGCCTACTCCTCGCTGGATCTGGATATTGTCGACCGATGAGGCCAGGTCAGGTACATTAACCCAGAATACGGCCTGCGACTCTGCATCATTCAGGGGTATGCCATTCAGCGTAACATTAATCCGGGTAGCATCTGTACCCCGAATCCTTATGCTGGTATATCCAATACCGGTTCCGGCATCAGAGGTAGCAACTGATGATGGCGTCCGCTGCAGTAAGAATGGGATATCCGGGCCAATATTTTCTGTTTCAATCTGCTCCTTGTCAACTTCCGTATATGTTGTCGGATAGTCGCTGGATGCCCTGGTCGCCCTGATGATGACTTCATCCTGCAATACCGGGCTTCTCTCAAGGGCGATGTCCAGGGTGATATCCTTGTCCAGATTGATTTTTTGTATGCCTTTCAGAAAACCCACATAGGTGACTTTCAACTGGTATTCCCCCTTTTTTAGATTAGTGATGGAATATTTCCCATCATTATTACTGGTATAGACCAGGTAAGTGTTATCGATCACAATATGAGCACCGGGAAGCGGCTCATTTGTGAACTTGTCGATGATTTTTCCCTGTATGCTGAATTGGGCATGGGCTGCCAGGGATAGCCCTGTCATCAACAGCAAAAGCTGCAACTTTTTCATGATTTGGTGCGATTAGGTTAACACATTAATATATCATAGGCTTATGCCTTTTTCCCTTCGCCGGCACTACCCGGATCAGGTTCAATGGGTATGATCTCAGCCCGTAATTTTGGGGCACCCCCATTGGAATAGTACTACAAATTTACATAAAATTAGTAGATGTTGTGCAAATTTAAAAAATCAGGTTTGAAATGAAATGTCAGGGTCTGACGGGCAAGGTCAAAAAGATTTCCAGGTGTATTGTCTATTATTGTAGAATCCGAACTACAAACTACACCATTTTCCAGACGTTTTAAAACATAGTCCGGGGAATCGACAGTCATGGAATCACCCTCAATGCCTTGATCTGAGAGTATTTTGTTGACTTTTGAAGAGATTATCCCACTCTTGCTGACAGGTTTGTCAAAATAGAAGTGCACTGAGCGAACATTCAAATTATTTAAAAAGTCAATGATCAATTGAATCCCACGATCAAACAAAGATGTACGAAATACTTTTCCGTGAATTTCAGATGCATCTCTCAGGTAATTGTCATTAGCCACGAACACCAGGCTTCCATTTAGATAAGTGCCAATGGTAATCAGGACATTATAAGCGTCAATATGGATTTCCTGGTTTATTAAATCTGTATCGCTTAATAGCCGGTTTGCACGAAACTTTTTATTTTCATTTGTAGTCAGGCCCCGATAAAGAATGGTCCTTTCCTTACCGGGCAGCGCGTAGCGGTCGCCAATTAACTTGATGATGGCTTTTTGCGGATAATTTTTTTCCAGGAGATAAAGGTAATCCGCAGCAGCTGCATTGAATTGCAAGGATAGCTCCATCAGTATAATCTTTAATAAAAAGATCCAATTTATGATGAATTGCTTGAGATAACGACCTGTTTCAGCGTAAAAAACATGAATTCAACAAATTATTATTGACATTGAAGATAATTATTATTTATCTTTGCCCGTTGTAAGAAAGTGATTTTTTGAATTTTCGGATAAAATAGCCCCCGGTTTTTTTTACCTTCACATTCAAAGATCGTTTTTATTTTTAATTCACCCATAGGAGGTGATGTCAATTTTTTTTTGTCAATTAATTTTTTTCACTATGAACATTTATGTAGGTAATCTGAATTACAATCTTAAGGAAGACGAGCTCCAGCAGCTTTTCGGACAGTATGGCGAAGTTACTTCTGTCAAAATCATCACTGATAAATTTACAGGCAGGGCCAAAGGTTTTGGTTTTGTTGAAATGGAAGATGATGAGGCAGCTGAAAAAGCTATCCAGGAACTGGATGGAACCGAAGTAACAGGAAGAAACATTAAAGTTAACAAAGCAAGACCACCACAGGAGCGATAAAAATATTTATCTGAGAATTCTGTTTATGACTTCAAAAAAAACTGTTGAAGCTGACAATACGGTTAAGGTTCATTACAAGGGAACCCTTGAGGATGGGCAGGTGTTTGATAGTTCGGAAAATGGCGAACCCCTCGAATTTACTCTGGGTGGTGGAAAATTGATCCCGGGATTTGAAAATGCAGTCCTGGGCATGTCTGTAGAGGACGTCAAAACCATAAATATACCGTTCATCGAAGCCTATGGACCTGTATTTGAAGAAATGAAGCAAGAGGTCAACAGGTCAGACTTGCCTGGAGATCTCGATGTTCAGGTGGGCATGCAATTGATTTCCAAGCAACAGGATGGATCTGAGGTTGTTGTGACTGTTTCAGAGGTAAAAGATGATGCGGTTATAATCGATGCAAACCATCCCCTGGCTGGAAAAGATCTTACATTCGAGATCTCACTTGTTGAAATTTTGTGATCAACGTTCCTGATTAATCACATTCACCTGTTTAATCTTCAATTTATTCAATGAAGAGGATTAAGCAGGTGAAGATTTGATTAGCATTCTTTTCTACCTGAAATTTATGAGAATACTCATTATCAACGGTCCCAATCTAAATCTTCTTGGGAAAAGGGAGCCTGAAATATATGGCAGTCAAAGCTTTGAGGATTTTCTCAATGGTTTAAAAGGCGCGGACGATATCAGCCTGGCTTATTTTCAGAGCAATATTGAAGGTGAGATCATTGATCGCCTGCAGGATGCAGATGGCCAATATGATGGGATTATCCTAAATGCAGGAGGCTATACACATACCTCAGTGGCTATTGCTGATGCTGTTAAGGTGATAGAAACCCCGGTAATTGAGGTCCACATTTCTAATATTTTTGACAGGGAATCATTTCGTCATACTTCATTAACGGCCCCCAATGCCATGGGCGTAATCAGTGGCTTTGGGCTTGATTCCTACCGCCTTGCAATCGCTGCATTCAATAATAAAAATTTGGATTAAGGGGATCAGCTGAATTTATCTGCCGGTAATTCTGTGAAGACTTTGTTGCGCCTGAGATAATGGTCAAAGGCAATATTCCCCTGGTAGACCCGGCCTGGCTTTTTCTGCACCAGTTGTTTCCTTTTCTTCCGGATTTTATAAAAATTCCTGTAAAAGCTGCAATGTGCCCTGATTACAGCAAAGGAATCTTTCACATGGCCTTCAAAAAGGAATTTAACAGATGCAATGCTATCCAGGAACATCCTGGCCAGGTATACTTTTGCCAGGCGATTTTTCTCCAGGTTCTTGTACAGGAGGGTCATATTGTTCCTGAAATTAAGGTAGGTCTTACGGGAAGATATTTTGGGTAATGTGCCACCTCCCACATGGAAAACCGTCGAACAAGGGCAGTACATGATTTTATAATCGTGATTTTTGAGGCGCCAGCAAAAATCAATTTCTTCCATATGTGCAAAAAAATCACCATCAAGGCCATCAAATTCATGATAAAGCGGTGCTTTTACAAACATACAGGCCCCTGTGGCCCAAAAAACTTCTGTGGTATCATCATATTGTCCCTGGTCATTCTCCAGATACTGGAATAATCTCCCACGGCAAAAAGGGTACCCGTACTTATCTATAAACCCCCCTGCAGCGCCGGCATACTCAAATTTGCTCCTGTCGTGGTATGCTCGTATTTTAGGCTGGCAGGCGGCGATGGCAGGATCTTTCTCCATCAGTTCAATGACAGGGTTTATCCAGTTTTCTGTAACCTCAATGTCGGAATTTAGCAATACATAGTAATCTGCTTCAATCCTGGAAAGGGCCTGGTTATAACCCTCTGCAAAACCGTAATTCTCTTTATTCTCAATTATTCTGATATCGGGGAAATGGCGCTGAAGAGATTCGATGGAACCATCAGTCGAGGCATTATCGGCAACAATGACTTCAGCATCATCCTTACTGTATCGGATGACATTGGGCAAAAATTTCTCAAGGAACTTTTTGCCATTCCAGTTTAATATCACAACAGCTACGCTATTCAATCTGCTTGTGTTTCTTGCTCAATATCTTCTCGTTTGTGTTTCCACCTCTTGTGTGACCAGAGCCAATTGTCCGGTGATTTATTGATGGACTGTTCTAGTAAAGATACATATTTTTTGATTATTTCCTGTTCACCTGCTGCTTTGGGCTGTTCCGTGATTAAGCTGAAAATGCCCTTGTAGCGTCCTCTTCCTACTCGTTGAATATCGATAAATACCACACCCATATCAAGAGACATGGCGATCTTTTCAATGCCTGTAAAAAAGCCTGTTTCCTGGTTAAGGAACTTCCCCCAATAATTGATCTCACTTTTTGTTGGGGTCTGATCTGCTGCAAAGGCATTAATTGTTAAATGCTCTTTATTCTTGATCAGGGTCCTGAAAGTATCCTTGAAAGGGATCATACTATCCTTATAAAGCCTGGTCCGCAGGAAGGTCATATACTTGTCAAATCGTTTATCAGAAAGAGGTTTTACGATAGCATAACCTTTTTGTTCCGTGATGAGCCCAAGAGCTATCCCCATCCATTCCCAATTCCCACAATGACCCAGCGTCATAATGATGCTCTTACCCTGACTAAACAAATGGCGAATAATTTCAATATTTTCAAAGGAAAACCGGATCAACAGCTGATCAGTTGTGATGCTTCTCAATTTGATCACTTCAAGGATGATGTCTGCCAGGTTGCGATAGTATTTCCGGGCGATCTTTCTGATCTCTTTGTGGTCTTTATCCGGAAATGCATTTTGAAGATTCTGAAAGACAACAGCTTTCCTGTAACGGAAGATATAGAATAAAAGGAATGACAGGAAATCAGAAAAGCGATATAAGCAATAAAATGGAAGTTTGGAGATGATCCAGGCCAGGGATTTAAATAAATAGAATACGACAAGCATGCATTTTTAGCGTTAATTCAAGTTCACTGAATACAAAAATACATCCAAAATCCAAGATAAATATATATCTGGCTGAAAATATATCTGAATATTGTTAGTAAGGATTTTCCCAATACTGATGAACATTGCTTCCCCAGGTATTTGGGTACCTGTCAACATCTAAATTATAGGGATCAAATGTCCTCCTGTAGACGACCACCTGCCAGCGGTAATCGTGCGGCTCACCAATTGCATCGGAATGCACCAATACGAAATCATTGGTGACGATATCATGGGTGAAAAACACAAATCTCTTATTGCGCTGGGTCTCTCCCAAAGTATAATACTGCCAGATTTCGTAGGGGTAGGCAGCAGGTTCATTATAACTTTCCGAAATGATGTTCGGGGCTCCATATTTAAGATAAACCCTGCCCCGTTCCGTGGCATAACCTAAGGTGTTGGGTGTGGAAAAAGAGGCATTTACTTTATTGACCTCTACGAGGTAGTTCTCCCATGCAAGTCGCGGGTTGACAGGGTTCCGGGTTTTCCAGAAATTCAGAAAATATTGCTGCATGGTTTCGAGGTTCGATTCCCGCAGGTACTTTTTCATGAAAACCCTTTCCATTTCTGTACTGATGGGATACAGAAACTTGATGAATTGTCTCAATGTATCGGGATCAGTGAATTGATAAACAAACGAGTTATTGATGTCAACGGCAGCAAGATCTTCCAGGTCAAATTCGACATTGGGATTACTCCTCTGGAAGAATAATTTCTTTTTGATAATACTTTCATTATTGCGGTCTCTGGCTTCAACCACTAAATTATAATTTCCCGATGGTAAAAAGCCGATGTCGAATTCGTGAAAGACGGACAAAACAGTATTTGAGGTTTCTCTCTTGTTCCTTTGAAATGCTTTCAGGGTCTGCCCGGTCTCAAATGATTCAATATAGCTGCTAACCAGGAACTTGCTGTCTTCCCCGAAATACAATGTGCTGTTGTAAATCTCAGCATAGAATTTAAGTTTTGTGACCGTTTGTGGAAAGAAACTGAAGATGTATGGAATGAAATCGTATCCGCCACGGGTTAAGATGCTTTGTGTTTCTGTTTTGTAGTAAGATTCAACCAGTTCAATATCAGAAATACTGATGGCATCTTTTGGATAATTGATCTCAACAGGCTCAGTAGTAATATATGGTTCGATACTGCCATTTTTATCTGCAATGATAACTTCCATGTTGTATTTGCCATTGGAAAGCAGATAGCGCTGCTGGTCAATAAAGCTGAAATTGACGGCTGTAGTGTCTTCCACTTCAGGACTCTGGACTTCATACTTTGCGAAATCTACGATCTCATCTCCCTGCCTGAAGATAATCGTGATCTCAATGGTTCCCTGGAACTTGCCATTATCGCCCCTGACATAATAAACACTTTGCCCAAACACCGAAAGGTAAGTTTCGATATATGGGCCTTCAGCAGGGGAGTTAAATGTTGAATAGGATAAATATGCCTGAAGGTTTTTGGCTTGTAAATGAGAAATGCCGGCAACCATCAGCATTGTTGCGACTAAACATATAAGCTTCTTCATATGACTTCCATTAGGTGATCAAAAAGGACAACGTAAGCTATAACAAAGGTAAAAAAAATAGTGCTTATGTCAAGTTGGAATCAGTTAACGGCATTCTGTAACCAGTTAAAGGCAAGGCAAAGAAGTAGTTTTTTAGCCGGTGTTATGAAATTTCTGAAAATTGTGCTATTTTTGCGGCGGAGAAATGGCAGAGTGGTCGAATGCGGCGGTCTTGAAAACCGTTGGCCGTTCACGCGGCCCGGGGGTTCGAATCCCTCTTTCTCCGCAGTTCAAAAAAAGCCCGATAACGGGCTTTTTTTTATTGGAGGAAGACGAGATAAAACTTGTTTTAGATCGGATTCGACAAATAAAAAAAAGAACACACCGCAGGTGTGCTTTTTTTGAACTGCAGGGCCCCCCGGAATGGGATCACGAATGTAATGAGTAATCCCTCTTATGCGGGATGATTTTGAGAATGACGATCCCCCCGGGATAAGCTCTGCATACCCCGGTGC
>JAUXCL010000241.1 GCA_030618905.1 Bacteroidales bacterium
GATTATTAGCTTTCTTATGGGAGCAGTAATACGATCCCTTTTCAAATTTTACTTCCTGTGCAGAGCTTGTGAAAGCAAACAGGAAAGCAGGTATCAGGAGGAAGAATATTTTTTTCATGGTGTTTTGTGTTTAGAATTAGGGATACAAATGTAGTAATAAAATAAGTTGTCAGTTGTCAGTTGTCAGGTTCACTGTTCACTGTTCACTGTTCACTGTTCACTGATCCTGCTATTCATACCGCAGTGCTTCTATCGGGTTCTTCCGCGTGGTTTTTATTGTTTGGAAGCTTACTGTGAACAAGGCGATGAGCAGGGAAATGACAGAAGCCAGCACGAAAATCCACCAGCTTTGTGAGATCCGGTATTCAAAGTTTTGCAGCCACCGGTCCATCAGGTACCAGGCTGTGGGCAATGCCAGCACATTGGCAATAATTACCCAGCGAACAAATTCTTTGGTCAGGATTCCTGTAATCTGACCAATTGAAGCACCCAGGGCTTTTCGGATGCCAATCTCCTTGGTTTTCTGCTCGATCAGGAAGGAAGCCAGTCCCAAAAGTCCGAGGCTGGCAATGAAAATGGCCAGGATAGTAAAGATGACAAATAACTTCCTTGTCTGAGCTTCTCCCTTATACAGTGCATCATAATCCTGCTCCAGGAAAGAATAATCAAAAGCGAGTCCGGATGCATATTGATCCCAGATGCTATTGATCTGTTGTATCATAGCCTGGTAATCACCCGGAATGACTTTTACTGATATAAAATTGGCTCCCCACTCATAAGGACCGTCAATATTCAACAGGCCCATAGGCCGGATGTTCTGGTGCATGGATTCATAATGAAAATCCTTGACCACACCAATGACATGAAAGAAGTGCTGGTCCTGCCACCAATCATTGATCTTTTTATCTATCGGATCATCATAACCCAACAATTCCCATGCAGCTTCATTGATTATAATACCCATAGAATCAGTTTGATATTCATCTGAGAAGAAACGGCCTTCAAGTATTTCCAGTTTCAGCACATCTTTATAACCCTCATCACAAAGGCAAATGTTGAGGGAAAAGGAAAAGTCTACATCTTCCGCTCCATAGCCAATATTGGAAAATGGTGTTCCGGGCAATAAATTGCATATACTGGCCCCTTCGACAAATGAAAACTGCTCCAATTCCTGTTTAAAAACATCAAGCTTATCACCCAATGTTTCAGGATTTTTGACCACGATAATATTTTCCTTGTCAAACCCTAGTTTTTCATTTTGCAGGAATTGCAGTTGCTGATAAACCACAAGGGTACAGACGATCAGGATCACGGAAATGAAAAACTGGAAAATAACCAGAATGCTTCTTAACAAAGATCTCTTGCCTCCCTTTTGCATGAAGCCTTTCAAAACTATCACAGGCTGAAAAGACGACAGGAACAAAGCCGGATAGCTGCCGGAAATGATACCTACAGTTAATCCTAATATGAGCAGTAAGATAACGGCAAAGGGCATTGGGATAAAGCCCAGATCAAGTTCTTTCCCAAAAATATCAGGGAAAAAGTTCAATACTAAGATGATGAGCACAATAGCGAGGGTCAGGGATATAAAGCTGACCAGTATTGATTCCCCGTAGAATTGCCTGATCAGGTTCATTCGGGTAGAACCGAAAACCTTTCTGATACCAACTTCTTTTGAGCGATAAGCTGATTTTGCCGTAGCCAGGTTCATGAAATTGATGCATGCAATCAACAGGATAAAGATGGCCACTACGAAAAAGATATAAATATAAGATGCCTTGCCTGTGGGAGCGAATTCGCCGCTCAGGTCGGAATGAAGGTGTATGCTGGTGAGCGGCTGCAGGTAGTATTCCCAGGAATTACCTTTATCAAGGCCCTCCTGGTATTTGCCACCGAACAAGTATTTATCCACAAATGCCGGCAGGTGTGCTTCAACACTGTCGGCGTCAGTATTACTATGCAGTACAAAGTAGTTGGCGAAATTATTGCTAAACCATGCTTGATTATTGGCGAGACTCTCAAAAGTATTTAATGATACCAGCAGGTCGAAATGCATGTGGGAATTGGCAGGCCAGGCCTTGACTACACCGGTGACTTTCAGGTTCTCCTCATCCTCAAATCGAAGCACTTTGTCCATCGGATCTTCATCCCCAAAATATTTCCTGGCGATCTTTTCCGTAATGACTACTGAATTAGGCTCTTTCAGTGCGGTTTTTGGCTGTCCCGACAGAAAATCGACAGTGAATATGTCGAAGAAAGTAGAATCCACATACCTGACCCTTGGCTCCATGAATATACGGTCCTGATACTCCACTTTCCTGTTCGACCAGTTGGTGACCCTGGTGATGTATTCTATTTCAGGAAAAAAGCTGTATTGGGCAAGCGGCAACCTCGCCGGTGTATGCACCTGGTGTATCTCTGTATTACCGATCAGAGCTTCAATCCCAATCCGGTAAATCCTGTCTGATTTTTCATGAAAGCGGTCATAACTCAGCTCATTAACTACAAAGAGCAGAATGAGAATACTGGTAGCAATACCCACAGCCAATCCTGTAATATTGATCAGAGAAAACCCGCTATTGCGGATGATGTACCTGATGCCGGTTTTTATATAATTAAAGAACATGCTTATTTGGTTTGAGTTAAAGTACTAAGATAGTTAATAGTTATAGGTTAAAACAAGATACTAAATACTGGATGCTGGATACTGGATAAATTGACAATCGACAATCGACAATTGACAATCGACAATTGATAATCGCCTAATTCCCCTGGATTTTGCGTCAACCTATTTCAGGACATGACCGTGTGAGGCTTATTTATAAGGGTCACAAAATCTGTTTTTTTGGATTAACCATAAACGGAGACAAAAAAAACAAGGAACCTATTGCCATATTCATGAGAAGGATAGGTGAATCAATAGTTTAGATTTTATTTAACCAGGAAGTCGCACAATCCGC